>CAJVYJ010000186.1 GCA_913009475.1 uncultured Actinomycetes bacterium
TTTTTTTTTTTCAAGCAGAAGACGGCATACGAGATATATCAGTGTGACTGGAGTTCAGACGTGTGCTCTTCCGATCTTGTTTCTTTAGACAAGATGGGCCATCCCATCGCGTCCAATATCAGAGATTGTTATTTGGATTTGGTGGCGCAGGGACGGCAAAATGAATTGCCGCTTATCGGCGCCGGTGGTGTCGGTAAGACCGGCAATCTAGCGGCTAACGCGGCGGCTTTGATTATGTTGGGTGCCTCAGCCGTCAGTATCGGCAAATATATTATGCAAGCGGCTGCCGGCTGTCTGGGTGATGAGTATAATCGTTGTAACCTATGTAATACGGGCCGTTGTCCGCGCGGTATTACCACTCAGGACCCAAAGCTGTATCGGCGTTTGGACCCTGATAAGGTGGCCCAAAGAGTTGTCGATGTCTTTAAATCCGCTGAGGTTGAGCTTAAGAAGATTTTCGCGCCGATGGGACGCAGTACTGAGTTGCCAATCGGTATGTCCGATGGTCTGGGCGTCGCTAACAAAGAGATAGCCGACAGGCTTAAAATCAGTTATGTGTGTTAATGCAAAAAAGGGGTCAGATCTTCAATCTTGACAATTCGCAAGCTTATAACCAGGCCATATCGTAAAAATGGGGTCAGATCTTCAATCTTGACATTTGACTAATGGGAAAAGGTAAGGATTAATGCAAAATGAAACTGTTTAATAATGAAATTTTATAACAATTTAATCGTGGTAAAAGATTTATTTAATTCTCTCGAAAAGACGCTGTCAATTTCCCCAGCGAGGAAATTGCATCTCGGCTCTCGGCATCGCTTCTCGCTAAGGAGCGCAGCTCCCGGCGAGACCATGCTCGCTCTAGCCTCCGAGACGCTTTTCTCCGATAATAAATAAATCTTTTTTGATAGTATGATGGTTTTTAACTTCCCCCTTTGTAAAAGGGGGATAAGAGGGGGATTTTGTGAATTGTTATTCCCGACCTGATTGGGAATCCAGGGAGCGTAGAGCATAGATTTAGAAGGTGGTTAACGAATGGCCTCAAAGGGCGATAATGAAATAGTTATCATCGAAGGCGATGTTGATGGAAAGCGTCTCTCTTCCCAGGCAATGGAAGAGAGAATTCAAGCTGCCATTAAAAACGGCGGACGTAAAATAAAAATCATTGCCGATGGTCAACATGGCCTGGGCGGGCGTATCTGGCCTATAAATGAAAAGATTAAAATAATTATCGCCGGCCCCAGCGGCCAGCGAGTCGGCAGCATGGGCATGGCCGGGACGGAAATCGTTGTTAAAGAGAACGCTTCCGATGATGTCGGTTGGCTCAACAGTGGCGCTAAAATAATTGTTTTAGGTGATGTTACCAACGGCGCTCATAACGCCGGCGCTCAGGGGGTTCTTTATGTCCAAGGCGGAGGCGGCGCTCGCTGTGATACGATGACTAAGTTCAATCCTCGCTTTGAGCCGCTCCAATCTTGGTATTTTCGTGATGTCGGCGACTCTTTCGCCGAGTTTAAAGCCGGCGGTATTGCCGTTGTCTGTGGGGTAAACCCGCGCAACCGGGATAATATTTTAGGATATCGGCCCTGTGTAGGCATGGTCGGCGGCATTATCTATTTCCGCGGTCCCATTCGCGGCTATAGCGACGGAGACGTCAAACTTAGCAAATTAACACCCCAGGATTGGGAGTGGTTGACTACCAATATGAAGCCCTATCTAAAGGCGGTCGACCGTGAGAAATATTATAAAGAACTGACAAAATCAGTTGATGAGTGGCAAAAGCTGATTCCGTTTACGCCGGCGGAAAAAAGTGAGAGAAAGTCAGCCGGTAAGCCGGACATGGTCGCCTTTAGGCGTAATTCCTGGGAAGCCGATGTGGGCAAAGGCGGGATATTCGGTACTTATTTGGAACATGATGAGTCGGTTTTGCCTTATATTACCACCGGTGTGGAGCGGAGATTTAAACCGCTATGGAATAATAATAAATATTCAGCTCCTTGCGCGGGAGCGTGCCCTTCAGACATACCGACGCGTGAGCGTACCGGCTTAATCCGTCGCGGTGAATTAAAGAGAGCGTTGGAGTTAGTACTGCAGTACAGTCCTTTCCCGGCGACTGTCTGCGGCCAGATTTGCCCTAATCTCTGTATGGACGCCTGTACGCGCGGACTTTACTTGGATACATCGCTGGATATTAAGACCTTTGGCACGTTGTCCCTCGATATCGCCGCGCCTAAACCGGAGCCGCCAACTGGTAAGAAGGTAGCGGTAATCGGCGGTGGTCCCGGCGGCCTATCAGCCGCTTGGCAACTGGCTTTAAAGGGGCATGAAGTAAGCATTTATGAAAAAGCCGATAAATTAGGCGGTAAGGTCGAGTTCTGTATCCCGCGGGATAGATTGCCGTTGGAAGTCTTAGCCAAAGAGTTGTCCCGTTTTAAGGAAATCGGGATTAAAATTCATCTCGGTTTTGAAGTGGATAAAGAAAAATTCGCTAAAATCTACCAAGATAATGAAGTGGTTATCGTAGCTACCGGTGCTTACCGGACGCGAATAATTCCTTTTGCCGGCTCGGAAGATATAATTCCCGGCATCGAGTTTTTACGTGGTGTTAATCAAGGCGAACCCATGGACCTTGAAGGGCAGGATATTATAATTATCGGCGCTGGTAATGTTGGTATGGATATCGCCAGCCAGGCTTACAATCAGGGCGCTAAGTCCGTAACGGCGGTGGATATTCAGCCGCCGGCCAGCTTTGGCATTGAGCAGGAAATCGCTAAAAAGAAGGGGACTAAGATCCTCTATCCCAAATTTACGGAAAAATACGATGCCGAAGCGAAAAAGATATATTTTAAAGACGGTACTTCATTGCCAGCTGATACGGTCTTTATATCCATCGGCGAGCTGCCTATCTTGGATTTTCTGCCTCCCGAAATCAATGTGGAGCGGGGGCTGCTCGATGTCGATAAATTACAGCAAACAACAGACGTTAAAGTTTTTGCCGTCGGTGACGCTACCGGCGCCGGATTGGTTACTCACGCTGTCGGCGAAGGCCGCCGGGCGGCTGAGGCCATTCACGCCCAGATGATGGATTATGATTATGTTCCTGAGGTCAAGGCGGTAATTCCCTATAATCGCATCAGAACCGCTTATTATGAGGCGGAGCGGGAAGTCGGTGCTGCTACTTACGAGTTCAAGCCGGAAATCGAGGCTGATCGCTGTCTCTCTTGCGGTGCTTGCATCGATTGCAAGATATGTCTGAATATTTGTTACCAGGGCGCTATTTCTCGGGTGGATTTAGGAGATTGTGATTGGGAGTATGTTGTTGATGCGGAGAAATGCACCGGCTGCAGCTTTTGCGCCGGTACTTGTCCGACTGGGGTATGGGAAATGACCGAAAACATTTAGCCCAGAAAGTTTTTCACGGGCATCTACGTTGTCAGACTACGTTTATTTTTCGGCTCACGTAACAAAACTACGCTCACCTCAAAAAAACTTGCCTTCCTAGTATCTGCTCCGTGAAAAACATTCTGGTGTACTATTTAAGCATCCTTAGGCCCGCCCTCCGAAT
>CAJVYJ010000187.1 GCA_913009475.1 uncultured Actinomycetes bacterium
CTGGCCAAAAGGGTGTTGGGTCAGTACGATTTACCGCTGGCCGGCGGCGACATTACTCCGGGTGGAAAATTATATTTTATCTATCCCAATATAGCCGGCCTACAAGCCCGCTTCAATCTTAGTCGTGATGAGTTTCATCTTTGGTTGGCGCTGCATGAGGCGACTCATAGTTATGAATTTGAGAGTAACGCATGGTTACATGCTTATATTATTGATTTAATAAAAGAAAATACTAAGTTTATGGAAGTGAAACTCAAGGATATTTTTAACAGGCATGGAACCTCGTCCGGCACGTTTGATATTGTCCGGATGATATTTTCTAATCCCTTAAGGGACTTGATCTCGACTGAAGCCAATGAGACACTCGGCCGCGTCCAAGCCTTTATGTCTGTAGTCGAGGGTTATAGCGATTATGTGATGCATGAGTTGAGCCGAAAATTTATTCCGCATTCGGAAGAGATAAACCAACTTTTTGCCCGCGGGGAGCGCTCTAAAAAGTTAGCTGAAAGATTGCTGGAAAAATTTATCGGTCTTGATATAAAGCTAAGGCAATATAAATTAGGCCGAGAATTTATTGCCGCCGCCGCTGAGTACGGCGG
Organism: uncultured Actinomycetes bacterium; assembly: GCA_913009475.1. Classification (GTDB taxonomy): domain Bacteria; phylum Actinomycetota; class Aquicultoria; order CAJVYJ01; family CAJVYJ01; genus CAJVYJ01. The sequence goes on from CAJVYJ010000187.1 coordinate 600, forward strand.
AATAGAACTGGCCAATCAAGTTTGGGCCGGTCCGGAAAATCTACCGAGTCTAAGGGAGATAAGTGAGCCGATGCTGTGGATAAAGAGGATGGGGTAGGGAGCGTAGAGGGTTGCGGGGAGAGGGTAGATAAGGGCGTTAAAGTATGTAAAATATGTAGCCGTGGCGATTGACTAGGCCGTAGGTATGTAAGCAAGATTAGGTGAAAAAATAGTTGGTTAACAATAAGCGGGTCGCGGTTATAAGTGATATTCATGCTAATTTGGCGGCGTTGAAAGTAATAATCGCGGATATTAAGGCCCATCAGATCAAGCGAGTATGGTGTCTGGGAGATATTGTCGGCTATGGGCCGCAGCCCAATGAGTGCATCGAAGAGCTACGGAAACTACCATTGATAAGTGTGGCCGGCAATCACGACTTGGGTATAATAAACCGGCTTGATTTAACGTGTTTTAATCAACCGGGGCAAATAGCGATTGAATGGCAGCGGCAGCGGCTTAGTGTAAATAGTGTTAATTTTTTAAAAAGTCTGGCACCAAAAGAGCATCCGGTGCCGGAAGTCATAATGGTCCATGCCAGTCTCCGTGACCCGGCCTGGGAGTACATATATTCCGCTAAATTAGCCGCGGACAATATTGAGCGTCTGGCGGCGAAGATATGCTTCTTTGGGCATACTCATCTACCAATAATATATTGGAAAGAAAACGGCTCTGAGCTTAAAACTATAATACTCCCGGTAAATGAGGAATATGCACTTACTGGTAATAGTCGCTGGCTGATAAATCCGGGTAGTGTCGGGCAACCTCGCGACAATAATCCTAAGGCCGGCTATATTATCTTCGACCTTAAAAAAATGACGCTGGAAAATCGGCGTTTGGACTATCCTATTCCTGAGACCCGGGAGCTGATTAGGGAGTTCGGTCTGCCGTCGTATCTCGGTGAGCGTTTAGTAGTTGGGAAATAAGTGAGACTACATAAACCTTGATTAATCCGAAGCCAACGTCTAATATAAATCCTTAATTATGTTTCAATCCTTATCTGATAGATTACAGAATATATTTTCCAAGCTTAAAGGCCACGGCAAGCTTTCGCCAAGTGACGTTGATGAGGCCATGCGCGAGATACGTTTAGCTTTGCTTGAGGCCGATGTTAATTTCAAAGTCGTTAAGAATTTTGTTAACAAGATTAAAGAGAGAGCTGTCGGTGCCGAGGTCCTGGAAAGTTTAACGCCGTCTCAGCAGGTCATAAAAATCGTCAACGAGGAGATGACAGCTTTACTGGGTTCGACTGAGAGTAAGTTGCTTTACGCGTCTCAGCCGCCGACCGTGGTCATGCTGGTGGGTCTGCAGGGCTCGGGCAAGACTACGGCTACGGCGAAACTGGCTCACCTGGCCCGAAATCAAGGGAAGCATCCGTTATTGATAGCGGCTGATATATATCGTCCGGCCGCCATCGATCAATTAATAGCTCTGGGAGAAGAAAATAATCTGCCGGTATATCATATGGATGAAAAGCCGGAAAAAATCGTTGAAACGGGGCTAAAAGAAGCGACCAAACGCGCCTTGGATGTAGTTATTGTCGACACGGCCGGCCGCTTGCATATAGATGAAAACATGATGGATGAGCTGGTACGTCTAAAAAAACTGGCCCGTCCCCATCAGATACTATTGGTAGTTGACTCAATGACCGGCCAGGATGCTGTTAATCTTGCCAAGTCATTCCAAGATAAATTGGATTTTGACGGTATTATACTCACAAAGTTGGATGGTGATGCCCGTGGTGGAGCGGCGCTTTCCATTAGAGAGGTAACCGGACGGCCGATAAAGTTCATAAGTCTGGGGGAGAAGATAAACTCCCTGGAAGTTTTTCATCCCGATAGGATGGCATCGCGTATTTTAGGGATGGGCGACGTGCTGACGCTAATAGAAAAAGCACAGGCCGCCTCCGATTCTCAACAAGCTGAAGAGTTGGAAAGAAAGATTCGTAAATCCGAGTTTACTTTTGAGGATTTTCTCAGTCAGATGCGGCAGCTTAAGAAGATGGGGCCGATAAGCCAGATTATTAAGATGTTACCCGGCATGCCGTCCGCGTCCGGGATGAAGAATTTAAATGTCTCCGATAAAGATATGGTGCGAATAGAGGCTATTATTGAGTCGATGACACCGGAAGAGAGAATTAAGCCCGCCATCATTAAGGGTAGTCGTCGCGAGCGTATCGCCAAAGGCAGCGGTACCAGTGTCAGGGATGTTAATCAATTATTGGCGCAATTTAATCAGACTAAAAAAATGATGAAAAAGATGCTGGGCATGAGTAAAAAAATGGGACGAAAAGGGACTTTTCCGTTTTAAGAATCATTGGCCTGGAGATAGAACGATTAGAACAATCTTGTAAAGTGGTATTTTGCCGGGTATAATCAGAAAACAAGTTTTGTAGTCTTTAATAAATTAGGAGGTGAGAATTTGGTTAAAATCAGATTAAGCAGAGGCGGAGCAAAAAAGAAACCCATCTATAAAGTTGTGGTAGCTGATATAAAAATGCCCAGAGATGGACGTTTTATTGAAGCCATTGGCAGATATAATCCCAGGACGGAACCGTCGCTGGTTGAGATAGATAACGAAAAGGCGATTAAATGGCTGGCTCGAGGGGCTCAACCGACTAATACTGTAGAAAAGTTGTTAAAGATAGCGGGAGCGCGTCAAGAATTTGAAGCTAATAAAGAGAAGTACTTGCAGGAGGTGTCGTCGTGAAGGAGTTACTGGAGTTTCTGGCCAGGTCCCTGGTTGATAAACCGGACGCGGTAAATGTAACCGTTATTGAAGGTGAGCAATCCGTCATTCTTCAACTCCACGTTGACCAGGATGATATCGGTAAAGTTATTGGTAAACAGGGTAGAATAGCTAAGGCGATTCGGACGGTTGTAAAGGCTTCAGCCGTTAAAGAAGGTAAACGGGCGATAGTAGAGA
>CAJVYJ010000188.1 GCA_913009475.1 uncultured Actinomycetes bacterium
AGCTTTATGATCCGCTTATTCACCTCTTACGTAACGCGGTGGATCACGGCATAGAGGAGCCGAAATATCGTGATAAATTAGGCAAACCAGCTCAAGGGAGTATTGAAGTCAAAGCTTTTTACCGGCATAACAACGTAATCATAACTGTAGCGGATGACGGCCGCGGGATGAGCCCTGAGAATCTAAAGTCTTCAGCGGTCAAAAAAGGGCTGATAACGACGGAGGAAGCGGACCTTTATAGTGACGAACAAGCTTATCAGTTGATTTATCGGCCCGGCTTCAGTACCAGCAAGAAAATATCCGATATCTCAGGTCGTGGTGTCGGCATGAATGTGGTCAGCGAAAACATCAATCACTTGCGCGGCACGGTCAAGGTTAGAAGTGAAGTCAATAAGGGAACAACATTTATAATTCAACTGCCGCTGACGTTGGCGATATTGCAAGTACTGATAGTGGCCGTAGATGGGGTGAGATACGCTCTGCCTATTGATGAAGTCGCGGAATCAGTAACTATAAAAGCGGAGTCGGTCAAGCGAATGGAGAAAGAGGAGATAATATTTTTTCGCGGGGAAGCGCTGCCTTTAAAAAGTTTAAGCAATATAATCGGCGTTAAGCCGGCTATAAGTGAGAAGCTGGGAATGGGAACAAAGTTTAAAAAATTAGCGGCAAGAGATATGCTGACCGTCGTTGTAGTTGAAGTGCCGACTAAAAAGATGGCTTTAACGGTGGATTATTTAGTCGGTAAGTCGGATGTAGTCTTGAAACCGTTGGGCCCTTATTTGGGGCGACTGCCGGGGATAAAAGGTGGCTCAATTTTGGCTGACGGCAGTGTTACTCTGGTATTAGACTTGCCGGAGCTGACGGCATGAGAGCAATCATCTTTAGAATAGCTGCTCAAGAATATCTTTTGGAAGTTGAAAGCATTAGAGAGATAGTGGAGGCGGAAAATATTTATCATCTACCCAAAGCGTCTGATTTTATTGTCGGCACTATCAGAAAATTCGGCCGCGTGGTTCCAGTCATTGACTTAAGCAAGGTGTTGTCCAACATATCTGCAAAAAAAACAATTGAAAGCTGTATATTTATCGTTCAAGCAGGTGAGTATCTTATGGGTTTAATGGTTGACGCGGCTTCGGAAATCGTTGATATAGATGAAGAACTGATAGAAACAGCGGAGTTTCCTGCCGGGGCGTCGGTAGTCGCTCTCTCCCCTTTTATAAAAGGAACGGTTTATTTGGATGAACGTTTATTGATTTTATTGGATATTGAAAAAATATTAGCCAAAAAAGCCGCCGGCCGGCCGGCGGCTTAACGAGAGGGTGATTAAGGGTGAAAGTTTCCATTAGCCGGAAGTTATTGTTTTTCTATTTGGCCATTATTGCAGTGATGGCGGTATCAGGAGTCATCAGCTTAGTCAGCACAGTTACGCTGGGCCGTACTATCAATCGCTTAGTTGAAAGTAATTTTAAGAAGCTTGATTTAACCCTGGAGCTTAGAACCGACTCAGCCCTAAAAGACGCTTGGGCCAATACCTATATCATAACCCAAGCTCCATCCGATCTTGAACATTATAACCAGTCCAGAGATGATTTTAACGCCATTAAAAATAAACTCAAAGATAAGATAAAGCCGGGTCGGGAGTCGGTAATCTTCAATCGCATTGTAGCTGATGATAAAAAGTTTGATGGCCACACTGATGAGGCGATTAAGTTCATACAATCATCCGGCGATTTCGCGCAAGCGCGAAAGCATATAGCTCATCGTGTTAGAGATAAGCTTGATAAAAACGCTCAGAAATTGGAATTTCTGGTGGAGGAAACCGCGGAAAAAAAAGTTAAGGCGACCGGCCAATATATTAAGCGTTCGATAGTTGTTATGATTGTATTGGGGGTTATCTTGGTCTTAATATTAATCGTAGGGGGCATCTGGGTCGCCCAAGGTTTTAAGAAAGTCGCCCAACGCATTACCGACGGCTCGGATAAACTGTCATTGTCGTCAGCGGAGATCGCCGCCACCTCGGAGGAGATGTCACACGGGGTCGAGTCGCAACTTGAGCGGGTCGTAGACACCTCCTCGGCGATGGAGGAGATGTCTATATCCATCAAAGAAGTATCGCAAAGTGCTCAAGGAGCCTCGGACTCGGTTTTACAGGTAAGCAATCAGGTAAAAGAAAACGCGGTTAAAATCAAGGATACTATTAGCGGAGTCAAGTCGGCCAGCGAGGCGGTCAATAAATTAAGAGACCGTTCCGAGGAGATCGGCAAAGTCATAAAATTGATTTCAGAGATTGCCGCCCAAACCAATATCTTAGCCTTGAACGCCGCTATCGAGGCCGCTCGCGCCGGTGAATACGGCAAAGGTTTTGACGTAGTAGCTGAGGAGATACGCAAGCTGGCGCAGCGGACAGCCAAATCGACGGGCGAGATAGCGCCAATGATCGAAGAGATACAGAAGGAAACGCAGGAAACAGCGGAGATTATTAGAGCAAAAACTGAGTTGGCGTCGGAAGTGGGCGTCAACTTTGACTTGATGGCGAAAAGGATATTAGAAGCAACCTCCAAGACCAGGTCAATATCGCTGACGGCGGAGCAACAAGCTAAGACGGCGGAGCAAATAGCGGATTCGCTGCAACTTATTTCTCAGGTCAGTAAGGAGACTTCAAAAAATGTGGGTGAGACGGCGGCGGCCACTCATGATCTAGCCGAGTTGGCCCAAAAACTCAAAGAAGTTATTACTGAACTAAAGGCGGCGTAGAAATTGGCGGCGAATAGCCAAGAAATAAAAAATATTGATGTTCGTAAAATCATCGCGTTTAATTTAGGCGGTGAGCTTTACGGTGTTGATATCTGTTATGTAAATTCAATCATGCGACCGCGACCGGCAATGCCGTTGCCTAATGTACCTGATTTTATTTTGGGTATGATAAATTTACGGGGCAGTCTGTTGCCGCTCATAGATTTGCGGCTCAAGTTCAATCTTGATATTAGGCCCCTAAATGAAGATAGTCGCATTGTAGTGATGGAGAGTAAGAATTATCGGGCGGGATTGCTGGTCGATAAAGTCTGGGAACTTTTACGGCTGGCTCCGACTGCTTTTCAGCCCGCGCCGACGGATGTCGCCAAAATAGATCAAGCTTATTTTATAGAGGTCTGTCCGGTCAATGAGCGGATGTTGATAGTTTTAGATATCGTCGTTTTGTTAAGTGACACGGCTATAATAGGAGAACAGGCAGGTTGAGTTCTATGAAGTTGGATGATGAAACCGATAAAAGTATTAGTTGTTGATGATTCGGTCTTTATTCGTGAGATCGGAAGAGCGTCGTGTAGGGAAAGAGTGTAGATCTCGGTGGTCGCCGTATCATTAAAAAAAAAAAACAAAACAATAAGATCGGAAGAGAGTCGTGTGGGAACAAGTAGCACAGCTCACAACACACTACGACACACTACAGTGCATATATCTTCATCTGACACACTGGTAT
>CAJVYJ010000189.1 GCA_913009475.1 uncultured Actinomycetes bacterium
TTATCATAGTTTTATTGTATTTGTTTTTTTTTTTGTTTTCAAGCCGAAGCCGGCATACTATTTATATCAGTGTGATTTTTTTTTTTTTTCAAGCAGAAGACGGCATACGAGATATATCAGTGTGACTGGAGTTCAGACGTGTGCTCTTCCGATCTAGGCATATGCAATAACCGGCTTAAGCGCTTTATCAATCGTTTATTTTTAAAGCTTTTCGGCATAATCGTTAGAGTCATAGCTAAGCGATTATTTATCAACAACTCGTGGTTGCGGTCATATATTTTGCCTCTGGGGGCCGTAATATTAATAACTCGTATACGATTCGCCTCGGCCATTTTTTTAAATGCGTCGCCTCTAACCACTTGTAAAAACAATAGCCTAACAGTTAGTACGCTAAGCATAACGGCAACCAGGGTAGCCAGTACTTTTATCCTGGTTAATACTAAATCGTCTATCTCTTTATTTTGGGAATTACGTAAATCACTCATATTATTTAAACACTGTATCTTCTCGATGATGACTAAGTATCTTAACTAAATAAGAGAAAAATAATAACGTTAATAAGCTGGTATAGACGGCGGACGGCAAAATCACGTATCTTATCGAGAGCCAAAGGTCAATTGGCTCTCCAAAGATAAATAAAGCTAAGGCGTAAAGTAATTGGCTAAAAAGGCTGACGACAAACATTATCATCATTGCCAAAAACGACCTGCTGCCAAATAAATTTCTTTCGAATAGACCTGATAAATAGCCGACAATAGTCATAGTCAAAACATTAATGCCGGCACCGCCGACAGTAATCAGGTCCTTTAATAAGCCACCGAAAAATCCTGTTACAGCCCCGACTGAAGGGCCCTCAAGAAAAGCGTAGGTCGCTATGATGATTAATATCAGATCGGGCTTGGCTGTTTTTATAGCTATATGAGGGACCAAAGTCGCTTGAATTATCCAGGCAGCTAATAACAGACCAATAAATCGATAATTTAATTTCAATTATTATCGCCTCTCGTGACACTAATGGCGGAAGCGGGGCGCTTAATGATTACCAATACCTCCTCCAGCTTTTGAAAATCAACAGCTTCTTTTATGTCAGCGATTTTTTCCATGCCATATTGATTATTATTAATCTTCTTTATTGTTCCAATTAATAAATTTCGCGGATAAACTTGGCCGACTCCTGACGTTACCAGTTGATCTCCAAGCTTTATATCAGCGTCTTTAGGCATATATTTAAGCTTGAGTCCGCCACTGAATTTACCTTCAGCTACACCTATTTTACCGGTTCTTTTAACCTCGACGCTGACGGCGCTTTTTCTGTCATTTAAGAGCATGATTCTCGCGATTGAATTACCGGATTCAACCACTTGTCCCACCAATCCGGTGTCAGTGACTACCGGCTGATATTTCTTAATGCCTGAGCTTTTGCCTCTATTTATAATAATCGTTGACTGCCAATTATCCGGTGCTCTGCCGATTACTTTCGCAGGCACCATTCGCAGCTTTGTTTCGTTCTTAAATCCTACTAATTTTCGCAATCGCTGATTTTCTTTTTTTAGATCAGTTAATTTTTGTAGTCTGCTTTTAAGTCGCGAATTAGTTTTAGATAATTGGTAGTTATCGCCGTTTAAACGATTAAATGAAAGCAGATAATTCCAGCCATGCCCAATTGGAGAGACTATGGCGTTAGCTGCTTTATAGACCGGAGATAAAACATTAATGGTAGCTCGTTGGGCCCCATTGATTATTTTTACTCCATGTCCGCTATAATAACTGCTAATAATTATTAAAGCCATGACGATGAGTAAAATAAGAGTGGTACGGTTACGTCGATCAACCAAGGTAGTGAAACCCCCAAAACAGGTTTAGTTAATAATTTAAATCATCATCTCTGCGTACCGATAGAGACTTTTTTTAACAACTCTATCTCTTCAAGTGACTTGCCTGACCCTATGACCACGCAACTAAGTGGGTCTTCCGTAACATTAACCGGAATATTCGTCTCTTGCCGCAAGCGCTCGTCCAAGCCTTTTAATAATGAACCACCGCCTGTTAGGACGATTCCCCTATCCATAATATCACTGGAAAGCTCGGGCGGCGTCTGTTCAAGCGTACTTTTAATCGCCGTAATTATAGCGCTCAAAGGCTCCTCGACGGCGCCTCTAATCTCTTCTGAAGAGAGCACAATATTTTTAGGTAAGCCCGAGAGCAGGTCTCTGCCCCTCACCTCGACATCTTCCTCCTCGACCAACGGATAGGCTGAACCTATCTCTATCTTGATCTCTTCAGCGGTACGCTCACCTATCATGACATTATATTCCTTTTTAACATGAGCGATGATGGCCTCGTCAAATTCGTCGCCGCCGATGCGAATCGAAATCGCCGTGACAATGCCGCCCAATGAAATCACAGCGACCTCCGTAGTACCGCCACCGATATCAACCACCATATTTCCAGTTGGTTCCTGAATAGGCAAGCCGGCCCCGATAGCCGCGGCCATAGGCTCTTCGATTAGATGGGCTTCCCTGGCACCGGCTTGTAAAATAGCCTCATAAACCGCTCTCTTCTCCACCGCTGTTACTCCTGAGGGCACACATACCACCACTCTCGGCCTGACCGCGAAACGACGCTTATGCACTCGTTCGATTAACTTTCTAATCATTAGCTCAGTAACTTGAAAATCAGCAATTACTCCGTCTTTAAGCGGTCTGATAGCGATAATATTTCCAGGTGTACGCCCTATCATACGCTTGGCTTCCGTGCCAACGGCCAATAGGTTGCCGGTATCTTTCTCGATAGCCACAACCGAAGGCTCAACCAAAACTATGCCACGTCCTTTTACATAAACTAAAGTATTGGCGGTGCCAAGATCAATGCCTATATCACGACCAAATGGGCTGGTTAAAAAATCTAAAAACATAAATTCACCTTATTAAATTATATTTAATCTTTTTAGGCTGGAATATTTTCCATCACCGATTATTATATGGTCTAAAAAATCAATGCCGATAATTTTACCCGCCTCGGATAATCTCTTAGTTAAAAGAATATCATCATCACTGGGCGCGGGGTCACCGCTGGGATGGTTGTGCGCTACAATTAAGGCCGCTCCACCCATCCTTATCGCTACCCTATAAAGTTCGCGCGGATGGACCAAGGCGCCGTTTAACGTACCTACCGCTATATCTACCACCTTTAACAGCTTATGCTTAGTATCTAATATTAAAGCTTTAAAATATTCTTTCTCCAGATAGCGCATCGTAGGCATCAGTAGATCAGCGACGCTTTTACAATTTTCAATAAGCAATTTTTTTTCTAAAGCGTTCACTGATAAACGCCGTCCGATTTCGATGCTTGATAGAATACGAGCGGCTTTGGCGGGTCCGATGCCTGAGGCTATTACCAGCTAGATCGGAAGAGCACACGTCTGAACTCCAGTCACACTGATATATCCCGTATGCCGTCCTCTGCTTGAAAAAAA
>CAJVYJ010000190.1 GCA_913009475.1 uncultured Actinomycetes bacterium
TGTTATCATGATGTGGTGGTAAGTGTAGGGTGTGTACGTGCGATGGAAAATGCTGTTGTTTCTTTTTTTTGTTTTATATATTTATGTGTTTTTTTTTTTTAATGATACGGCGACCACCGAGATCTACACTCTTTCCCTACACGACGCTCTTCCGATCTCGTGATTTTATAGAAGTCGAAGGTAATGATGTTGATGATGCCATAACCATCGCTTTAGAAAAGTTGGGGGCTAGTAAAGATGATGTTGATGTGGAAGTACTTGATAAACCTACTAAGGGGTTGCTGGGCTTGGGGGCCAAGGGCGCTAAAATAAGAGTTAGTTTAAAAGGCCAAGATAGTGTTGCCGACGCTGAAGAGTTGGTAAAAGATATTTTATCGCTTATGAATATTGAGGCGGAAATTTCTCAAGAAGAAGCGGATGATAATATATTAATCAATATCAGTGGCGATAACTTGGGCTTATTGATAGGCCGGCATGGAAACACGCTCGATGCTCTACAATACTTGGTAAATATAGGGGCTAACAAAAACAAGACCATTCGTCGGCGCGTCATTGTGGATGTTGAAGGATATCGCCGGCAACGTATTACTGACATTAAAAGTTTAGCGGCACGTATCGTCGGTAAGGTTTTAGCCAGACAGAGCGAAATTGAACTTAGGCCGATGAATGCGTTTGAGCGTAAAGTCGTCCATGATGTCGTTGGAGAGTATGAAGGCGTTACATCAGCCTCAGCCGACGAAGGCCAAGAGCGCCATGTTGTTATTTCGCCAACAACTTAATTATTACTCGTTACGTTCGCAGCTACTCTTTTGTGCTAAAATTTAATAATGGTTTATCAAAAAGATACTATCGCCGCCATATCAACACCGCTGGGACAAGGTGGAATCGGTATTGTCCGTCTAAGCGGACCTCAAGCTCTTGCGATTATTGATATTATATTCAAAGCGAAAAATAATATTCCCATAAGTGATACGCCCACGCATCAATTGATCTATGGACATCTGCTGGAAGCAACCGGCAATCAAGTCATCGACGAAGCGATTGTCACTACTATGCGTGCTCCTAAATCTTATACGCGCGAGGATGTAGTTGAGATTAATTGCCACGCAGGTACCGTAGTCTTGAAGGCAGTTTTGGAGGCGGTACTGGCAGCCGGCAGCCGCCTGGCGGAGCCGGGTGAGTTTACCAAAAGAGCTTTTTTAAACGGCCGTATTGACTTGGCGCAGGCCGAGGGTGTAAGCGCCCTTATCAAGGCCCAAACAAAAGTCGCCGTCAGAGCGGCCAATCAGCAATTAGCAGGCAAACTCTCTAATGAGGTCAGAAGTATACGTCAAGGATTGTTGCGTTTATTGGCCCAAGTTGAAGCGGCCGTAGATTTTGCTGATGAGGAAATTGAAACTCAGGATATTGCCGCGGTTGAGAAATCAACAAGTGATTATCTGCAAAAAATTGAAGCGTTAGTTGAGACCAGCACGTATGGTAAAGTTCTTCAGTTCGGTCTAAAAACGGTTATTGTCGGCCACACTAATGTCGGTAAATCCAGTTTATTCAACCGCTTAATTGGCGAGGAACGGGCAATTGTCACGGACATACCGGGAACCACGAGAGATTTAGTTGATTCTATAATCAATATAGATGGGGTTCCTGTCATACTTAGGGATACCGCGGGATTTAGAGAGCCAAAAGACAAAGCCGAACAAGCCGGAGTAGCTCTGAGCAAAAAGGCGGCAAAGGAAGCCGACCTCATATTGTTTGTTGTTGACGGCAGCAAAGCGATTACTGACGATGACCTTGATATTATTAGTAATTTAAACAGTACGCCGACAATCTTAGTTATTAATAAGATTGATTTACCGATTAAGCTGAGACTAGATAAGATGAAAAAGTTTTCTTTTAAGTCTAGGGTTAAGACTTCAACATTAGATGAAGGTGGAACCAAGGGTCTGCGTATGGCGGTCGCTGATATTGTTAAAGAATATAATAATGTCGCCAACGATGTAATTGTCGCCAATGTGCGCCATGAAAATCTGTTTAGAAGTTGCGCGGCCAGTTTAACGGAGACACTGGCGGCGATCAAGGCCGGATATACGGAGGAAGTTTTAGCGCAAACGTTAAAAGAAGCTTACAATTACTTGGGCGATATTTTGGGTGAGCATAATTATAATGAAGTTTTAAATGAGATATTCTCGCAATTTTGTATCGGCAAATAGTTTGCCAAATATACTTGCTTCACCCATATTTGGCATTTGTTTCACGTGAAACCAGGTTATGATGAGAAAATTTGATGTTGTAGTAATTGGAGCCGGACATGCCGGCTGTGAGGCTGCGTTGGCCGCGTCGACAATGGGCTGTAAGACCTTATTAATTACTTCCAGCTGGGATACTGTTGCTACTTTTGCCTGCAATCCCTCGATTGGTGGGCCGGGCCGCGGCCAACTGGTAAAAGAGATAGACGCTTTAGGTGGGTCAATGGCTTTGGCCGCTGACGAAAACCTTATTAATTCTCGTCGGATCGGAGTCAATAAAGGCCCGGCTGTGCGTACTCTGTTAACCTTGGTCGACAAGCATGCCTACAATCTATACTTTAAATACCGGCTCGAAGACCAAGATAATCTGGATATTTTTCAAGATATGGTTGTCGATATTAAATCCGAACAAGGAAGTCTCAAGGTAATTACTAAGTTGGGAACCAGCGTGCGTTCTTTGTCGGTTGTCTTAGCTACCGGCACCTTTTTAAATGGTGAAGTATTGATTGGCCATAAGATTTTTCCTGGTGGACGCATCACCGCTATACCAGCGACAGAAATCGTTAAAAATTTAAAGGATAAGGGACTGGAGTTCGCCAGATTTTGTACGGGAACATCGCCGCGCGTAGACTTTGGCAGTCTGAATTTGTCTAAGTTAAAAGAAGTAAAGCCTATCCGACCAGCCGGTCATTTTGTTTGCCGGCGTCAGTTCGAGGACAAACCCCAGTTAAGTTATTATCTCGGCAGAACCAACAAGGAAACTCATAAATTAATTCTTGATATGTTAGGGGATGTTGGTTTCCAGCGGGGCCTAACGGCGCAAAGCGGCATGGTTGAGGCAGGCTGTTCCCATCCGCGTGTATCTAAAGAAGACCCAGGGATGTCTGGATTATCGCAGCAATCTCCTCGGCATTGTCCTTCTATTGAGAGAAAGATAATCGAGCATCCGCAGAAGACTTCGCATCCTATATTTATTCAGCCAATGAGCCGATCTACGCAAGAAACTTACCTGCAAGGCTTATCAATGTACTATACTCCGGACATTCAAGCTAAAATCATACAGACCATTCCCGGCCTGGAAGACGCTAAAATCATTAGGCCCGGTTATGCGGTTGCTTATGACTATCTGATCCCGGAACAGTTAAAGCTTAGTTTAGAGACTAAG
>CAJVYJ010000191.1 GCA_913009475.1 uncultured Actinomycetes bacterium
TAGCGCTACACTGGTGCTAACGCGAACCATGGTTTTTTTTTTAATGATACGGCGACCACCGAGATCTACACTCTTTCCCTACACGACGCTCTTCCGATCTCGTCCGGGACGCAATAAGGCCGGGTCCAAAATATCCGGCCTGTTAGTGGCCGCGATCAATATTACATTATCCTTGACGTCAAAGCCGTCCATCTCCACCAGTAGCTGGTTCAGCGTCTGCTCTCTCTCATCATGACCGCCGCCCAAACCGGCGCCGCGATGACGCCCGACGGCGTCGATCTCATCCATAAATATTATACAGGGTGAGTTGGCTTTAGCTTGCTCGAACAGGTCACGAACACGTGAAGCGCCGACACCGACGAACATCTCAACAAAATCCGAGCCGCTGATAGAATAAAACGGCACACCGGCCTCACCGGCAACGGCTCGAGCCAGTAAGGTCTTGCCTGAACCCGGCGGTCCGAATAATAAAACACCTTTAGGTATCTTGGCCCCTAAGGATTGAAATTTGGCCGGATTTGATAAAAACTCCTCTATCTCTTTAAGTTCCTCGATAGCCTCGTCCACTCCGGCGACATCATCGAAAGATATGCGCGGTTGGTCTTTAGACATTTTTTTATGCCGGCTTTTTCCAAATGACATTACCTTATTGCCTCCGCCTTGCATCTGTTGGAGCATAAACATCCACAGCAAAAAGAAGAGCGCAAAAGGCAGGATATTAATAACGATGCTTAACCAGGGTATTTGGCGCTGAGGGTCGATAGTAATATGCTTAACTTCCTTATCCAACAATAATCCGGCGATATCGAAATTAGAAGTATAATTGACTTTATACTTGGTTCCGTCTTTTGTGTACAAGACATAGTGGTCTTTATCGGCCACGGTTATGTTTTTTAATTCTCCCGCCTTGACATCCTTGACAAATGTATCAAGCTTCACGACCTTAGGCGAGCTGGGCTTATTAAAATACGAGCTCCCAATAAATATCACTATTAAAATAAGTACTATATAGAATCCAGCGCTCTTAAATATCTTTTGCAATTAAAACACCTCAAAAAGTTTAATGAGTAAATATAGCATATATCGGCCGAAACAGCAACAACAGCACCTACTTATCACTCATCGATTATGCCCGGTTTTAGAATGCCTATATAGGGAAGATTACGATATTTTTCGTTATAATCCAAGCCATAACCGACAATAAAATTATCAGGGATCACAAATCCGGTATATTTAGGCTTTAAATCCATGCCTTTCTTGGCGTCTTTGACCAATAAAGCGCATATCTCCAAACTTGCCGGTTGGCGAGACCTTAAGTTTTTTAACAGATAGTTAAGTGTTAAACCGGTATCAAGTATATCTTCAACTAAGATTACGTGGCGGTCCTTGATATTATCTTCCAAGTCTTTAAGAATTCTTACAATGCCTGAGCTTCGCGTATTCGAGCCATAGCTGGAAACCGCCATAAAATCCACTTGTAACGGTATATTTGTCGCTCTTATCAAGTCGGCGATAAACATTATCGCCCCTTTTAATATCCCAATACAGATAGGCTCCTTGCCGCTATAATCATCTTCCAATTGACGGCCAAGCTCAGCTACGCGGCTCTGCAGTTGTGCCTCCGAGATAATAATATTATCCATATCATTCATTAATAAGTCCGCCATTTATAAAGATTCCCCCATTATCAGTTTTATAATCGCTATCTTGGTTGTTTTTTTTGTCACTTTGGCCCTTTCGTCAAGTCTATAGCCTCCCACCCAGATTATATGGTTCTCATCCGCTATTATCGGCACCCGACGCCGAAAACGTCGCGGCACTTTTTCATCGATAAAAAAATCATGCAGTTTTTTCTTCCCCGTCATGCCCAAGGGAATAAACCTATCGCCGGATTGAAAGCTTTGAACACTTAAAGGCCAAGCAATCTTTTCCGCATCGGCAAATGCGATAAAGCGGCCATTCTTACCCGTAAAATCACTGAGTTTACCCAAGCTAAGATTTATTTTAATATCGGGAGCGATTTTGACGCTCTCATCGACAAGAAGCTTAGTTTGTTGTAACGGCTCAAAATTACGTAAAAAGATTACCACTTGGCCACGGTCAAGACAAACCCCAATTTGAGAGGAGAGATCACAGCGCTTAAAATCATGCTTTAACGCTTCCCATAAATTGCTTAAACGGCGCGAAGATATATGACTGTCGCCCGCGGTTAAGTCGCTTTCGGCTAAGCGCAACAGGCGATAACCCAAGGCCGGGTCAAGTTTTCTTAAGCTCTCGATATTAATAATTACTTCATCGCCGTCTTTAGCGGCTATTCTTTTATAGAGCTTATACGCTTCACCGGCCAAATACTCATCGTCTCTTCTTAATGTTTCACAAGTATATAAAATATTAGCCACATAATCCGGGTTTTGTTCGGCCAACGCGGGAACCAAATGGTGTCGAACCCGATTGCGCCAGTATTTATCGGTAAGATTTGTCTCATCGACAATATACTTAAACCCATTAGTCGATAAATAGGCATCTATATCTATGCGCTTCGTCTCAATCAGCGGCCTGATGACTCCATCATTTCTGACCGGGGGGATACCGGTCAGGCCGCTAAGGCCCGAACCTTTTAGCAGCCGCATTAAAAAGGTCTCAACCACATCATCGGCATTATGTCCGGTTGCTATCTTTTGCGCACCGATCTCCGTCGCTGTTTTATCTAAAAGAGAATATCGGATGATTCTGGCGCCTGCCTGGATGGAATAGTTATTTTTCCGACAAAAATCACCAACATCGAAAGATTCAATCGTAGTTTCAAGATTATGTTTTCGCCCCAGCTCGCTTACGAACCGCGCGTCCCGCGCGCCGTTATCTCTCAATTGATGATTTAAATGGAAAATATGCAACTTTAAATTATACTCATCCGCTAGAGCCGATAAACCCATCAACAGCGCAACCGAATCCGGGCCGCCGGAAACGGCCGTCAAGACTTTATCGCCCTGATTCAGCATATGATATTTATCAATTGTCTTTTTTAATAACTGATGAAAATCAGTTATTCTTTTTTTTAACTCCATTTTTTTATGGTAATTTACCCAAAATTCGCTACACTACAATTATGAAAATAAGTTTTTGCTCCATAGCTTTTCGAAAAAGCCCTAAAACTATCTTAGAGATTATTCCCATTATAGCTGATTTAGGTTATGACGCTATTGAAATCTGGGGCAATCACTTTAACGATATACCAGATCGGAAGAGCGTCGTGTAGGGAAAGAGTGTAGATCTCGGTGGTCGCCGTATCATTAAAAAAAAAAAAAAAAAAGATACAACAAAAAAAAAAAAAAAAAAAGACAATCAAAAAATCTGTGGCCGTAGCACAAAACAACAAGAACTGAAAACTGTCC
>CAJVYJ010000192.1 GCA_913009475.1 uncultured Actinomycetes bacterium
AAGGCGTGACTTTAGAAGATGAGGTTTTTTGCGGGCCTTCCATGGTCTTTACCAATGTTATCAATCCGCGCAGCGCTGTGCCGCGCATGAAAGAGTTAAAGGCGACCCTGGTTAGAAAAGGCGCGACGTTAGGAGCGAACTCAACTATTATTTGCGGCATAACCATTGGAAGCTACGCTTTTATCGGCGCCGGGGCCACGGTCACAAAAGATGTTCCCGACTATGCTCTGATTTTGGGGGTGCCGGCGGCGGTTAAAGGCTGGATGTGCCAATGCGGTTTACAACTTACTTTTGATGATAATAAAGCCGAGTGCGGTTGTGGACGTAATTACATTAAAAATGGCTTGGTAGTAACCGTCGCCGAATAATCTCTTCTAGGGTTTCCCCCCTTTAATAAAGCGGGGTGGGGGAGATGGTAGAGCGCTAAATCCCCCTCATATCCCCCTTTGACAAGGGGGAAGATAAGCGTAGGTTCTTTTGATAAGAGGGAAGACAAAGTAATTCCCCCTCTTTGCTAAAGCGGGGTGGGGGAGATTGTAGAATTTGGTTATTTCCTATCTTTACCACTGTCATTCCCGACTCCGATTGGGAATCCATGGCCCAACTTGTTTTAGATTGTTTTCTTCCCCCTTGTCAAAGGGGGACTACAGGGGGATTTCGTGAATTGTCAAGATTGAAGATTTGACCCCATTTTATTTTTACGTCCCCTAATGAACAAAGAAAGCGAGATAATAAATAATGAACATACCAGCGCTTGATTTAGAGATTATCCATCAGCCGCTCAAGGCGGAAATAATGGCGGCTATTGAAGAAGTCTTTGACACCAACTGTTTTATTCTTGGGCCGGGCGTTTTAAACCTTGAGGAGCGGATTGCGGCGTATAGCGGCGCCGGTTACGGCATTGGCGTATCATCCGGTACGGACGCGCTGCTCATCTCTTTAATGGCCCTGGATGTCGGCCCCGGAGATGAAGTCATCACGACCGATTTTTCCTTTTTTGCCACTGCCGGCGTCATCGCTCGTCTTGGCGCTAAACCGGTTTTTGTTGATATCAATCCGATTACTTATAATATCGAGCCGGCTAAAATTGATGCCGCTATAACTGCTAGAACCAAGGCGATAATCCCTGTTCATTTATATGGTCAATGTGCCGACATGGAGCCGATTGTCAATATTGCCAAGAAGCACGGGATTAAAATAGTTGAGGATGCCGCGCAGGCTATCGGCGCTAATTACCGAGATGGCCGCCGTGCCGGTGGTATTGGTGACCTAGGCTGCCTCTCTTTTTTCCCCAGTAAAAATTTGGGTGGTTTTGGTGACGGTGGTATGGTTGTTTCCAATAACGAGGAGTTAAATGAAAAAGTCAGAATCCTAAGGGTTCACGGCTCAAAGCCCAAGTATTATCATAAAATAATAGGCGGCAATTTTCGTCTGGATGCTCTCCAAGCCGCGGTTTTAAATGTTAAGCTGAATTATTTAGACAAATGGACCGCCGAACGTCAAAAAAACGCCGCTATTTATGAAGTTCTTTTTAAGAAAAGTGGTCTACCTGAGAAAGAAGGGCTTAGCTTGCCGCAAGCTGTCTATCGCGACAGTGACATCTCTCATTACCACATCTATAATCAATATGTAATTCGAGCGCCGCACCGAGATAATCTGCAAGCATATTTAAAGCAAGCCGGCATCAGCACGGCGGTTTATTACCCGGTGCCGTTTCATAGGCAAGAATGTTTTAATTACTTGAGATGCAAAGCAAGCGATTTCCCGGAAGCTGAAGCCGCAGCCAAGGAAACACTAGCTTTACCGATCTATCCCGGGCTCACTGAAGAGCAGCAAGAATATATAGTAAATTCCATCAAGGAGTTCTACTAAGAGCTCTTTTTCTACTCCCCCTTAACGGGGGAGGGTCAGGGTGGGGGTGAATCGTCATTCCGGGCGCCGGCAAAGAACCTCATGGCAAATTCTACTTTCCCCCTCTTTGCTAAAGAGGGGTCAGGGGAGATTGCCAGATTTGCCACTATTGGTATTGCGAAGAATTTCTTGAAAAACTGAGCTTCTATCCTTTAAGTGAGAGTTGGTATGATATTATATTCAGAGATAAGTTAAGTTAGTTAAGGATGTCCCCGAAGAACAGGTTTGATGGCCAGGTGTAAAAATGTATAAAGAAAAAACCATCGGTGTGGTTGTACCCGCCTATAATGAGGAAAAACTAATCGGCAGAGTAATAGAAACGATGCCGGAGTTTGTCGATGCCATTATAATTGTTGACGATGTCAGCCAAGATGACACGGTTAAAATTGTCAAAAAATATAAAGCAAAATTAAAATCCCGGCTGGTATTAATTGAGCACGAAAAAAATCAAGGAGTAGGCGGGGCTATTTTAACCGGTTATGGCTACGCCGCTGACAACAATATCGATATCACCGCCGTCATGGCCGGTGACGCCCAAATGGACCCCAATGAATTGGTAGACATATTGGAGCCGGTAGCCATCAATAAGGCTGATTATGTAAAGGGCAACCGTCTTTTTACCGGTGAGGCCTGGAATATTATTCCTCATTATCGTTATCTTGGGAACGCTGCTTTATCATTGCTGACCAAGATAGCCTCCGGTTATTGGCATATTGCCGACTCTCAAACCGGTTACGCCGCTGTTTCGTTAAAAGCTTTGAAAACTATGAAGCTCGGTAATGTTTACAAGCGCTACGGCTTTCCCAATGATCTCTTGGTCCATCTGAATGTTTATAATTTTCGGGTCATGGATGTGCCGGTTAGCCCCATATACAATATCGGAAAAAATCAGGCATCAAACTCTGGAAGGTGGTACCCACCTTATCATGGCTCTTAATGCGCCGTTTTTTATGGCGGATGAAAGAGAAATATGTAATTCGTGATTTTCATCCGTTGATATTTTTCTATTTGATGGGGACTATACTTTTCTGGGGCGGTTTTTGGTTGGGCGTCTATGAGACATATTATAGAGTGTTTACTTCTCACACCATCCCGGCAGCTACAATTGTTCTTGTTGCTTTATTAATCATTACCGGCCTGCAATCATTATTTTTCGCCATGTGGTTTGACATGGAATACAATAAACAAATGTTACAAAATCGGGTCGACTGATCCATGGTAATTGCTAAATTATGCAGCGGGTTTTAAACATTGAGTATAATAAAGAACGAAAGCGAAGCAGTTCACCTTGAAATCTAATGCCTCGCTTGCTAGGGGTACTTTATAGATCGGAAGAGCACACGTCTGAACTCCAGTCACACTGATATATCTCGTATGCCGTCTTCTGCTTGAAAAAAAAAAAAAGACTAAACAAAAAAAAAAAAAAACAATATCATAAATTACGAACACCCATTCCTACAGTTGACAACAATATATCG
>CAJVYJ010000193.1 GCA_913009475.1 uncultured Actinomycetes bacterium
CGCTGGTGACATTTAAGCCTAATCGGGGAGTGAATTTACGTTTTGCGGGGGAGTGGCAACGCAGGCAGCGATTCAGCTTTATCTCGTGCTGGCTGACTTCATCATCTTTATTAATCGGTTTTTCATAGGTATTTCTAATCGAAGCTATGGCGCCGACTGGGTCAGCCAAGAGTTTCATGCGAAAAAAGTAGACGGGATTACGATCGCCGTGGCAGGCATAGCAGGTAATGGCGGCGTGAGAAGATTTCTTCCAAGTCTCCCATTCCGGCGCCATGTTATGGCAGGCTTTACCGCAAAAGGTTGGATTGGATGATAAGGTAATCCCGACGGCAAAGAAGAATAAGCCTAAAACTGCTAAGGCCCCCAGGAACAACAAAAGCTTGAATCTGTTATTCACATCCTTAAACCAAGAAGGCTTGGAATTACTCATTTCTTAATCCTGATCATTTTTAGTAATATTAATGTTGTAAGGCGGCCTGTTGCTTAAATCCGCTTACGGCGTCTTGGTCATGACATAAAGTGCACCAGGGCTTGCCTTTATTATCGAATTTGGCACCGGCGTCGTGGCAGCCGAAACAGTAGTTGAAATTACTTTTGGCCACAGGACCGTGTTCGGAGCGCCAGGCAAGTTGGTTATGTCCGGTCGGTAATTTAAAGTCTTTATTATGACAAGTGGTACAGGCTTTGGGCGGTACTTTGCCGTTCTTGATTATCTTTTCAGTCTCGCGGTCACGTTCGGCCGGGTTAACACTGTGGCAGCGAAAACACCCTTGCTTCATGGTTAAAAAGTTTTTATATTTAAAACCTTTGGCCTCTTTCCACTCGGATTTAAGCGGCTCATAATTTTCAGCTCCCAAATGCGTTATCCGGTTATGACAAGTAGTACAGCGCAAACCGGCTCTAATATGTTTCATATGCATGGCGCTGGTGACATTTAAGCCTAATCGGGGAGTGAATTTACGTTTTGCGGGGGAGTGGCAACGCAGGCAGCGATTCAGCTTTATCTCGTGCTGGCTGACTTCATCATCTTTATTAATCGGTTTTTCATAAGTGTTTAATATCGATGAGACGGCGCCGACCGGGTCAGCCAAGAGTTTCATGCGGAAAAAGTAAATGGGATTACGATCGCCATGGCAGGAGTAACAAGTAACGGCGGCGTGAGACGATTTCTTCCAAGTCTCCCATTCCGGCGCCATGTTATGGCAGGCTTTACCGCAAAAGGTTGGATTGGATGATAAGGTAATCCCGGCGCTGAAAAAAAACAGCCCCGCCACCAAAATAGCGCCCACAATTAAAAATACTTTAAATCGGTTCTCCGGATCTTTTAAGTCCGGCAGTTTTATTTTTTTCATATACGGTTAAATCCTGTTTTTCTGTTGCTCGGCCATTTGTTGTTTAAAGCTAGCTACCTTGGCGTCATCATGGCAGACAGTGCACCAGGGTTTGCCTTTATTATCGAATTTGGCGCCGGCGTCGTGGCAGCCAAAACAGTATGAAAAATCGCGTCGGGCAACATCTTTATGTTTTGATCTCCAATCCGGCTGGCTGTGGCCTATCGGCAAATTAAAATATTTATTATGGCAAGTGGTACAGGCTTTGGGAGGAATCTTGCCGTTCTTTATTACTTTTTCAGTCTCTGGGTCGCGTTCGGCCGGATTAACACTGTGGCAGCGAAAGCAACCCTGTTTCATAGTTATGAAGTTTTTGTATTTAAAACCCCTGGCTTCTTTCCACTGCGACTTGAGTGGCTCATAATTTTCCGCCCCCAGATGGGTAATCCGGTTATGGCAATTAGTACAGCGCAAACCGGCTTTTTTGTGGGCTTTATGGTTCATAATGATGCCTTTGGGGAAGGTAAATTTACGGTTGTCATTAGTATGGCAGCGCTCACAGCGATTACGTTTAATTTCATGTTGGCTGACTTCATTATCTTTATTAATCGGCTTTTCATAAGTGTTTAATATCGATGAGACGGCGCCGACCGGGTCAGCTAAGAGTTTCATGCGGAAAAAGTAAATGGGATTACGGTCGCCGTGGCAAGAGTAACAGGTAATTTTGGAATGAGATGATTTTTTCCAAGTCTCCCATTCCGGTGCCATGTTATGGCAGGCTTTGCCGCAAAAGGTTGGGTTGGAAGACAAGGTAATCCCGGCGCTGAAAAAAAAACAGCCCCGCCACCAAAATAGCGCCCACAATTAATAAGACTTTGAACTTGGTGTCGGGATCTTTTAAATCCGGCATTTTAATATTAAACATCTGTTCCCCTTACCCTCTATATTGAAACTCGACTGAGAAAAAATAAAAAACTACCGATAAATCAGGCTATAGCAATTTACTTTAGAAATAATATAAAGATTAAACTCTTACTGAGGCGGTTTGTTTTTGCCGATGCGCCGCGCCGCCATAATCAATAATGTAACCGCTATAATAGTCGCCAAACCGAATGCGACCGCGTAAATCCAGATGAACATACCTACTGCCATCTTTATCTTCCTCCTCAGTTCAGTTTAATCCCAGTCAACAGTTCTAAACAAAAAACCAGTTTAACCCATTGTCAATTAAGTGTCCAGTGTATATTCTTAGCATAATTTAATAAGGATACAATAAATTATAGCTTAATTTCAACCAGTAATAAAGTTGTAATCCGGTCAATCCGTTGGTCGGTCGGCTGCCGATGCATAAGTTTGCAAGATACGGCGGACATAATCGATCTCTCCGGCCGCGGCCGCTACTTCCTTTTCGCCGAACCATTCTATAGAAAAATAGCCTTGATAATCATGAGATTGCAGGGCCTTGATGAAATCAGGATAGTCCATTTTACCTTGGGCCAAAGATTTAACGCCATAGATATCTTGCGCTCCTTGCTTGTCATGGAGGAGCGGATGACGGCTGTTTAGCGATGGCGGCAGGTCGGCGTTTTTAGCATGGACATGAGATATAAAGGGTGATAATTTATCCAATATCCAGAGCGGGTTCCGACCGGTTTCCCACAAATGATAAATATCAAGATTAATACTTAAGTTATCAGCCCGAACGTCATTAAGCAAGCGTAAGGTTGACTCAACCGTATCGACCAAAGTCCTTGGATGGGTCTCCAGGGCAAAATCAACACTTGTGTTTGCGGCTAAAGAGCAAATATTTTTCAAGCCGTCTACGGCTGAGCGCCATTGTTTGGCGGAAGCGCCGACACTGCCGTCCACTCCGGTAAATACGCGTATATTAGGGCTGCCGAGAGTGACGGCTTTTGCCAGAAAATCCTCAGCGGTTATCAGGCTTTGTCGCCAAGCGGCTGTTCCGCCGGTAAAATCCATATAGGGCGATACCATCGCGACACTTAAATTACTTGCTTCTAAAGCATCCGATCGGAAGAGCG
>CAJVYJ010000194.1 GCA_913009475.1 uncultured Actinomycetes bacterium
CGACTTGTTTGTCGCGGCTATGGAGTGTGCATCTACGTTGTATGCGGGTCTGTGGATCTTTCTTCTCTTTTTCTTTTCCTTTTTCTTTTTTTTTTTTCAGGCAGAAGTCGGCATACGAGATATATCAGTGTGACTGGAGTTCAGACGTGTGCTCTTCCGATCTTTTTTCTTTCTCTTGCATAACTAACCTCCCTGTTCTCTTGTGGTATAATGAAATCGTAACGGACAGTGAGAGCCCTTAAAATTGTGGAAGTGAAAGAAGTTTGGAACCACATAGTTTAAAAAAATTAAGCGTTACAACTTTGCGACTAAACGAAAGTGATATAAGGACCGGTCTTTATAGCTGTTTAAACAAACATCAGCCTTTTATTGAAGCTCTAGCCAAATTGGCAAACAGAGAACATTCAAAAGATGATTTAACTCAATTTTGTACTAAGTGGAATATCAATACGCCGGAAATTATTGAAGATGTTAATAATTCTGTCGATATGTGGCAAGATTTTAAAGCGGGTAATTCGCATTATAATAAACCGTGCAAACTTTATCCCCCGTGTGAAGTATTCCTTGACCCAACAACGGAGATTGTCATTCCAGAATTAAGTTTTAATTGGGATTGGGTATGCGGTGAAACATTACTTGATTTTAAAAAAAGAATACTGGCTAAAGTTAAAGATATTATTGCTCCGCAACTAGATAACACAGATAATATAGCGTCCGGCTTAGGTGTTGCTTATAAGGATAAACCGGAGCTTAAAAAACATATCGATTGGTTATTTCAAAAAGTAGTTTTAAACCGCTCTTGGAATGAGATAGCCCAAAAAGAGACAATGACTATATCGGCTATAAGAAGCGCTGTTACAGAATTAGCACACATTATAAGGCTTCCTCTTTCGCGAGCAAAAGGCGGCAGACCAAAGGTCGCCCAATGAAGCTAACCAGCTTAACTTTAATAAAAGAAGTTAAGAAATGACGAAATTTTGGGATATATTTAAAAGCCATTCAAAAGTAGCAGAATCAACTACTACTACAGATTCCGTGAACTCTATAAGTAAATCACAAAAACACATGACTGAATCTCCTTCAGCTATCTGTCCTAATTGCGGCGTAACATTAGAAAAACTTCCCCAACGAAAAAGTAAATGCAAAAAATGTAAAGAGGTAATTTTTGTCAAAAGACGGCCTACTGATAAAACAAAGCGATTGGTTACAGAGGCTGAAGCCAAGATTATTGAAGCCGAATGGGAGAAACATAATGTAATTACCTACAAACTTCCCGAATTTGGGCTAACGGAAAAAGGCTTTGATAAAGAGGAAAAATATTTATATAAAAAGCTAGGCAGTAAGCCGGATATAAATAACGTTTTTTTATCGATGTTAAATAATAAAGCATTAAAGACAACCGATTTACGTCAGAAAAAAATGATTTACTACGAAATGGCCCTTATAACTCACGAAGCAGGAAAAGACCCTTCTACATTATTAGCAAAATCTGGGAAAGCAGATTTATTAGCTATTAAACAAGAAGGAATTGCTACACATGTTGAGATTCTATCTAGTGGAAACGGTTGCGTTGCTTGTAAGAAGCTAGACGGAAAAGTGTATTCAATTAGTCGAGCACTAAAAGAAATGCCTATACCTAATAAAAACTGCACTTATTTGTTTGATGGAGAATTTCCACTATGTCGTTGTTTGTATCAGTCATTGATAACAGAAAAATAATATTATAAGTAAGGTGACTAAATGAAACTGACTAGCTGGCTTTATAAGCTGGCCCGACTGTCCAGAGACGCGGAAGTTTTAAGCTCCGGCAAGCCCAAGAAGATAGCCGGGCGCGCTAAGAATAAAATAATCGGTCGTAAGATAGTATCTAAGATATTTAAATGGCCTAAGTTTTAAGGTAAATAAAAAATAATCGCGATTGCAGATACCGTGATTATTTTTTTAAGCTAAGCCTGGCCCCGGCGGTGGCTCTATCATTTCTTACTAATTTAGCAACCGCGGCCCGCTTTACTTGTGGCCCTAGATGGGCGTATCTAAGGGTCATCTTAATATCAGCGTGGCCCAAGAGTTCCCGAACTGTGTTTAAATCAACTCCGGCCATTACCAGGCGGCTAGCGAAAGTATGCCGGAGATCATGCCAACGGAAGTTAACAATATCGGAATCCTTTAAAAGCTTCTGCCAAGAGTTATTAATGTTGTCAAATCTTTTGCCGTTACGCCCCGGAAAAACCAAGCCATTATCTTGGCTTTGCGCTTTCCATCCGCGAAGTTCGGCCATGGCTTCATCATTTAAGGGTATATGCCTAGTTTGCCCGTTCTTAGCGCCCTGGCCGCTTACGGTTAGCATGGCGCGGCTAATATCAATATCGGCCCATTTAAGGTTAAACAGTTCCCCCCGCCTTAAGCCGGTGTTCAAACTTAAAACAACCATCGGCCTTAAGTGATCGCCTTTAAGTGTCGTCCGGAGTTTATAACCGCGTTCCTGTCGCCACTGGTTGCCGCTGTCGCGCTTTTGCCTTAAGAGTGAATCTCTTGCGTCTAGGGCGGCCCTTAAGCGTATCTCTTCATCCCCGGTTAGGTATCTAACAATGGCCTTACTATCGATTTTAATCGGTTTAATCGTTGCCAGAGGATTGGCGGTTAAGAATCCCCATTGGACAGCACGGCCAAGCGCCGCTTTTAGCGGGCTAATATATCTATTGACTGTCGCCGGTTTTAAACCGCCCTTAAGTCGCGCCGAACGCCATTTCTCAAGCTGCCATGGGGTTATCTCATTCAGCTTGCATTTACTAAGCTCGGCAAAAAAGTTAGCTTTTAATATCGAAATGGTGGCCGCGCCGTTACGATGGTTCGTTTCCGCCCATGGAGTGTAAACCTCTAAAATAAAGCTTTCGAGTGTGTGGCCTTTAGCCTTACGCTTAGCCGCTTGCGGATCATAGCCTTTATAGACTTCCGCCAATATTCCTTTTACGCGGTCGCGCGCTTCGGTGGGCTTTAAGACATTAGCCGGGCCGATGGTTACCCTCTTGCCGCGGCCGTATTGGCAAACATATGTTTTTTTGCCGGATGGCTGAACGCGAATAATAAAACCGCTTAGTTTAGCGTCGCGAATCTCATAAGATTTATCTCTTGGTTTTAAACTCCGAATCAAGGCATTATTTATAACAACTTTTTTACTCATTAACTATAACCCCGTTCTAACTTAAGTGCGTATTAAGTGCAACTTGATTATAAACCAAAGGTAATCAGATCGGAAGAGCACACGTCTGAACTCCAGTCACACTGATATATCTCGTATGCCGTCTTCTGCTTGAAAAAAAAAATAA
>CAJVYJ010000195.1 GCA_913009475.1 uncultured Actinomycetes bacterium
CGGCTGGATAAGCTAATTCAAAAAGCCGAAAAAGACAGCCGTCTGGCCCATACCTTGACCGGAGTACTCTCCAATACCGTCCACCCGCGTGAGTTAGGTCGCTGGGAGATTATAAAGCGGTTGTTGTAGTCGGGGAACGGGTGACGAGGTAAGAGCGTAAAACGTGTAGGGGCGAGGCGCGCCTCGCCCATGAAAATACATTTGTCATTCTCAGGTTGGCCAGTGGATCCCCGATCAGGTCGAGGATGACAAGCGCGAGGTGGGCTGGGATATTCTTCGCTCTCACGTTCTTCCCGGTCTTCCGTCCCCGGTCAGCATTTCAATATTATTAATTCATAAAAGAATGAGCGTAGAGCATCTCATTATGAAAGATTTTTACCGCCCTTAAAGTAGCGATTAACTCACGATCCAGGGGGTCCATTATCGCGGCGCTAAGCCCGGCTTCCATTAACATCACCAGATAGACCCTATCCAGTATCGACTTGGTCTCCGGCGGCGTACTGTTGGAGATATTACTTAAGCCCACAATCGTATGTAGGGGCGGGTCATTTAACTCACGAAACATCCTTACCGATTCAATGCCCTCCATAGCTTTGTCCTGAGCGATGGAGACCTGCAGAATCAAAGGGTCGAGATAGAGGTTTTCCAACGGCACATCATGCTCACCGCAAGCGGTAACGATATCATAAGCGACAGCTACTCTCTCATTAGCGTCGCTGGGGATGCCGGTGGCAGTCATCGCCAGGCCGATAACGTCGGCTTTATATTTACCGGCCAAGCCGAGCATATTATGCATGCGCTCCGGCTCACCGGAAGCGGAATTGACCATGGCTTTGCCTTTATGGACTTTTAAGCCGGCCTCCATAGCCGCCGCGTTAGTTGTATCCAACGACAGGCGACAATCAACCGCGCCTTGTATCGTCTCCACCAACCAGGGCATCAGCTCATGGCCTTCCTTGGCAGCCGGGCCGATGTTGACATCCAAAATATCGGCGCCGCCCTTTAACTCGGCTTTAGCCATAGCTATGATCGGCTCCGGGTTTCTCTCCTTCATCGCTTTACCGATCTCTATTGATATCACGTTTATTTTTTCTCCGACAACTAACATTAAGTCCTCCTATAATTTGCAAGCTAAGATTGAACAAGGGTAAAGAAAGCAAAAGGTTTCTTTATTGATAGCAAGATAATAAAGGTAAAAAAGATGTTGGTCAAGACTCCAGCTGTTTCCAGATCGATTTAACGGCGCTCATATAATCGGGCGCAGTCTCCCAGACCGGCCGCCCTTGCAGGTCGGCTTCCCTGACCGTCGCGTACTCCCCGATTTTACCCAGCACCGGCAAGCCCGGCAGGAGCTCAGTGATTACTTTTTCCTGCTCGTCAGTGGAAAATCGGTTAAGAACCGCGTAAACATTTTCAATGCCGATATCGGCCGCCAGTTTCTTGACCACCCGGGCCGTCTGGGCGCTGCGCTGCCCCGGCTCAACCACCACCAAGAGAGCGTCAACGTATTTAGCGGTAGCCCGGCCCAGATGTTCGATGCCGGCCTCCATATCCAGGATGACCGCCTCGCGGCGCTCAATGACCAGATGCTGCAGCAACCGCTTGACAAAAGCGCTCTCCGGACAGATGCAACCGCTGCCGCCCGTTTCCACTGTACCCATAACCATCAGACGTATGCCGTCAACGCGGTGGACATATTTATCCGGCACATCATCGACTTTGGGGTTAAGCTTGAACATACCGCCAAAAGTGCCCGGCTCACCGCCGGTACGCTCGGCAATCAACTTTTTTAGATGAGATATCGGCGTGATCTTATCAGCGTCATCAGCGCTAATTCCCAACGCCGTCGCTAAATTAGCATCCGGGTCGGCATCGACCACGATCACCGAATATTTGTTATCAGCGTAAATTTTCGCCAGTGCCGCTGTCAACGTGGTTTTGCCGACACCGCCCTTACCGGAAATAGCTAATTTCATAAGGCGCTCCTGTGGAGCGCGGGGTATAGGGTAGAGGGGAGAGGGTAGTTTATAGTGGTTAAAAGAGAATAAATAACAACCGACAGATGAAATTTAATAGTTAATTTACGCATATTCATTGTATATCCTATAGATATTTGTTTTTTATTATTTTAGCGCATTCATTTGCCTGTGAAAAGAAAAAACACCGCAAAACAGCTCTACTCTTAATTGATTTAGTAAGTCGGGCTATCATCACCCGTTGGCGGGCGATAGGCGCTTCCTGACATATTGCCTATTGTGTGACACTTCAGACTACAACTTCTGACTCTATTGTTTACGTTAATTTCCCACTGCGGTTTAGACATTCCAGTTTGAGGCAATACATCAGGCGAAAAGTTGACAAGGTGGGTTTTAACACCATCCGGCGGCGTGTTTGTGACAATCCAGGTTCCGCCTTTATTGGTTTTATATTGGGTGTTGTCAGCCGTTTGGTTACTATGAACGTTGTAATGGCAGTTTCGACAAGTAATTTTATAGCTACCGTAATTTATTAAGTGATAACGGTGTAGATTATATCTCCACATGGGAATATCATCGCCTTGATAAAAGTTCGTGCGAGCGCCGTCACTAAATTTTAAAAAGCCAACCAACTTGTTGTAATCGTGGCAATTAAAGCATATTGCGCCATTACCGACATTCCAAGGAGTTCCATCTATAGCCATCTCATAGTTGTTTCTTAGCAGCGGCCTATCATTAGAACCATGCGGACCTTGGGGTTTGAAACTGCTATTGCGGGCCGGACCGGGCGTATCACTGGTATCGTCACTGTTATGGCAGTCGGTGCACTTGATTACTGAGCTGGTAGTCAGGCCGCCAAGCAATTGAGCGTTTAAGTTAGCTGATTGATTACGTCCCGGACCTTCAACGGGGTGAAAGGCAGAATTGTTGGTATTAAAAGCCAGGGCCTTGTTGCCTTGGCCCAGATCAGTACCGACCGGATACTCATAAATCGCCGGACCGGAATAAGTGGTATTGGTCGGCTGCGTTGTATACGAAGAGTGACACTTAAAGCAGAGCTGGTACTGGTAAGTAACGGCGCTGGTTTTGGTATAAGTAGGCGCACTGCCGGCAACGCCGTTGGCTACAGCGATTCCCCAGATGCCTCTAAGTGCTTGGCGCTGTCCTTGAATTATGGTTTCCATGTTATGACAGTCCAGACACTCGGCGTGGCGATTGG
>CAJVYJ010000196.1 GCA_913009475.1 uncultured Actinomycetes bacterium
CCCGAATCCAAACCCGACCAGCACTTCGGTAGCTTCCGCTTGATAAATAATAAAAATGACCGTCGCCCCCAGCAAGCCCAGACCGACCGTTAGCATACCCGAGATAACGCCTGTTTCAAAAGCAATTCTCAACGCGCTTTTAAAACTCTTTTTGGCGGCGGCGGCGGTTCTAACATTGCCCCTGACCGCCAAACTCATACCTACAAAACCAACTAAGCCGGATGATAAAGAGCCGGCAAGGAACGCAAGGCTACGCCCGATAGCTATCTGCTGAGACGATGCCGTAAAATATAATACAACCGTAATACCGATGATGAAAAAAGCTATCGTGAAAAACTGCCTCTTTAAATAAGCGTTGGCACCATCCTGTATGGCCTCGGCTATCTCAATCATCTTATCAGTACCTTGATCTTTGCCTAAAACTTTAATAACAAGCATCGCTCCGTAGGCCAAAGCAATAACAGCCGAGCCGGCGATTAACCAGAGCGACAGCCATTCGAATGGCGAAAGAACCATTTTTCTTCCTTTCCTAGATTGTTGGTTTGGATTTAACTATGAACGCTAAGATTTTAGGTTAAAGCTGTTAATAATGCAAGCCATTAATTGGCTTTTAAATGATAAATTTCTAGACGGGCCTTTACAAACAAGGGGTCGAATGGGGTCAGGTCTTGCATTTTCGCAAAAGGGGTCAGATCTTCAATCTTGACATTAGCAACTTCCTATTACGCTAATGTCAAGATTGAAGATCTGACCCCTTTTAGACCCCCAAGTTTACTTAAACATAAAATGGTCGATATGATTTAACGATATCGCTATAATTAATAGAGTTTAAATCATCATTTTTCTTTAAAATGCCACTAACCGAATCCAAAATCATTGGATAATCAATAGCCGCTGTTTTATTTAGTTGAGTTTGCGCGCGTAAGCTGTGATAGATAATTTTCTTAAAAGTCTGGCAGGACGCATTATCGTTCATACAATTTCCAAAATTATCAGCCATGATATGAGCGCAAGACGTATAACATTTTGCTAAACCGCCGCAGAAATATTTTAAATGGCAAAGATAACATTTATAGTTTTTTTGAACAGAATTTCTTCTTAATTCATTTAATTCTTTAGAATCTTGCCAGATCTCTTTCAAAGAGTGGTCATAAATGCTTCCCAGCTTAAATTGTTCACGTCCGTAGAGCCAATAGCAGGGGTAACTATCCCCGTCAGCAAAAATCGCCAACGAATCGACTCCGCCACTACAAAGATCCAATTTAACACGGCGGCGATAAAGGCTGGCGTTGATGAATTCATTGTTTAACAGGTTTATCCCGCCCATGTCGGTAACACCGGCCAATCTTCTTAACACCGAAAGCAGAGCTCTGGTATTTATAACATTATCGTTCTTAGACAAGTCTTTCAGGATGTGACTCTGTCTTTGCCAGTTTAGCTTTATATTTTTTACACCCATACTAGCCATTAGCTCGGCTAGAGGAACAATATCATTTAAATTGGCACTCGAGAGAGTTATTTGTACAATGGGATTAAAACCGGCATCTATAAGCTTGTTTAAACCGCAAATAGCGGCGTTAAAAGAACCGTCTCCACGCATCGCGTCATTGAGCTTTGGCGAGGAACCTTGAAGACTGACGATAAAATTAATATTGGAACTCAACTCCGCCAATAAATTATCCGGGATTAAATCGGCGTCGGTCGTTATGCGTATCAAGAGACCATCGTCTGCGTATTTCTTAATTAGAGCCGGGAAATAGTCTAAAAGAAACGGCTCGCCACCGGTAAATATGACTGAACAACACCCCAAATCAATGGCTTGATCAATTAAACTTAGCGCGTTTTTTTCACTTAATCGTAAACTTTCATTATCTTGATTTAGATTACCTGAAAAAACTGTCTTTGTTGACAGACAGATCGATAGATCTTTTAAATCAGTAAAGTCCAAGTATTTATGGCGGCCGGTATATGGCAGGTACCTGAATGGTTCTTTGGCTAATATTCCAATTTTGAAGATATCATTAAAAAAATTAACTATCTCATTTGTTACTGACTCTTCCGAGCGCTGCCAAGTATGAGTTAACTCCACGGCTATCCGGCGCGTTGTTTTATGACCGTCAACCATCCTAAGAGCGTCAAGGCCATACTGGTTGACGTTAATCCAATTTGGGGCTTCCGGGTCTATAATTAAATAAGTCCCCTTATAGGGCTCGATAATAAACGGGGGGGCGTGCAGCACGTCATCAACGATTATATCATTCATTTATAACCTTACCCATCTCCCTTCTAGGCCTTTCAATCGCTTATTACCCGTTTAAGAATAAGCGCAAACATTATTTCTAACGCCACCATCCACAATATGGGCGGTGGCTATTTTAGCCTGCGGAAACAGTGCCTTTAACCTTTGCCGATATTCATCTAAACAGGTTAATTCGACTAAAACGCCGATTACGGTGCCGCTATGAGCGACATTAACTCCATAAGCGCCGGCGACGGCTAAAATCACCGCTTCCAACTGCGGCTTAAATAAAAATCTCTGATTGACGCGGGCGCTGATAGTCGCGCCGGCTCCCAACATCCAATAGTCTCGCTTAATAATCCCATTCTCAACCAAAGCGAAAGCATGCTTCAGCCGACGAAGTTCTTCATGGTCGTATTGGATTCTTTGACTCGCGAAATCAACCGTGTTAACAAAACCGCCAAAATCCAAGAATACTACGCCCAGCTGCGGCACCGTCCCGATAGTTTTAGCTACTAAACCGCGATGATGATCAAAGACGGCGATACCGTCCAAAAATATGCCATCAGTAGGCTCAACCGACAAAGCTATGACCGCCATCTCTTTTTTTGATATATCACTGGAAAAAAGATTAGCGGCCGCGTCCAAAGCCGCGACTATATCGGCCGAACTGCTAGACATCCCCTTACCGGTCTCCAGCTCAGAGTTTAAATCGATTTCAACTCCGCTTTTCAGTTGCCGTTGTTTTAGAAAGAGTTCGATTGCGGATTTTACTTTTACTTTGCCGAGCGGCACTTTTACGCCCCCGGCGCATATTCTTGCTGCTGAGCGACTATATATATTTATAGGACAGGTTATATGCATGGATATCCCGCCTATTTCACCTTGAAAGAATTCGCCACAACTTCCGGGGGCTCTACTGATATTCATAGACTAATAAATATATACG
>CAJVYJ010000197.1 GCA_913009475.1 uncultured Actinomycetes bacterium
ATTATCATAAAAGGCAGACTGGGAAAAGATACCGACTTAAGCCGCTCTGGCTATTATATTACCCTTTATAGCAACGGCAAGCTAATTAAATCCAGAGGCAAAGCTATAAAGATAATGCCAAACAAGAGCGGCAATTTCACTAAGCAAATCCATTTAACTTACGGGGAGAATAATCTAAGCGCCGCCCTTAATTGGGGGGATATAACCGGGCCGCCGTCAAAAGGAGTTAAGGTTATTAGGCCCTCTAGGATTAGCGCCTCATTTGGCTCCAATGTAACCGGCCACGGCTTTACCGGTGCCCACCGACTTGATACTAGGAGTTCAGCCAGATATTCAAAGCGATTGCTGGCATCTATGGGTTTTAACGCCACCGCTTTTTTAAATCCTAATGCTAAAAGTGCGCTTATGTCACTCTATCGTAGTTCAATCTTTCACTTCGCCGGCCACGGCAATGTCGATCGCATTCTATTTGCTGACAATAACGGAGATGAAACAGAGTTGGTAACAGATAGTGATTACAATCAAAGACATAACGGGGATAGTCGCTATATAAAGATAAAGATTGACGGCAGCCAAAATTTTACTGCGGTTGACCTAGCGCTATTTAACAGCTGTCTTGCCGGATTATATATTGACAGCCCTGGAAATATTATGAAAGCCTTTATAGATAATGGGGCGAAGACTGCTATTGGTTTTAAAAGTGAAGTAGATACAAGAAGGTCAAGGGCTTGGGACAGAAGATTTTGGAATTATGCCGTAAAAGAAAAAAAGGAAGTCGGTATTGCCGCATATAAGGCCGCTCAAGATATTAAGTCTAAGTGCATATTTAATTTTGGCGTCTCTCCCGAAAACCTTGTAGTCAAGCGAAAAGATCCCAGCCAAAGAGTTTATATCTACGCGGCGCCGCCTAGAATAGGTCTTCACGGCGTAGATAAAATAAGATTACCAATTGGCGTATTGTGGTTATCTTTAGTAAATTATATAAATTAACCGGGAGGCGCAATGAAATGTTCTGAGTGCGGCGCGGAAAACCCTAAAGGAAATTTATTTTGCGAAGATTGCGGGGCGAAATTAAGTAAGACGCCCAAATCTATTATCAGCATCAAATTCGCGGCCATATCGGTTTTAATATTATTGGCGCTGGGAGCCGGGCTTTACTTTTTCATTTATGTTTTACCGATTCGTCAAGGTAAAAGCGCGATAGAAAAATTTACCGGCAAGCAGAATTTAAAGCTTGCCTATTACGGCCGCAAGCCGTACATAGCCGGCAAAATGCTGCGCTTTTCATATAAGAAAAATAATAAGACAGTCGATTATTATGTGGACTCCAAGAGCAAAGAAGTGGTGCGGATGGATAATTGGAGCAGCCAAGCCTACCAGGTTAAAATTTCAAAAGATAAAGCTAAAACTATAGCTGAAAAATACGTCGATAAACATTTTAGCCAATTCAATCAGAAAGATTTAAAATTAACCGAGAAAAAATTAGTTGATTCGGGCGGTAATACGGAAAAATACTACACGTTTACCTGGATGAAAGTTGACGGCGGCTCGGGCGCTCTAATGCCCGTCGGCGTCAATATAACCATTAACCCGCTGACGGGCGCGGTAATTTCTTTTCTTAGTTTTAATAAAAAAACCACGGTATCCACCGATCCTAAAATCGGTAAAGATGAAGCGATAGATATCGCTAAAACTAAAGCGCGTAAGCGGAAGATATCAGCGCCTAACTTAAAAAGCGCGACTTTGGCGGTCTCAACCGTACCACCGGATGACCCAAACGGTAAGCAAGCGTTGCTATGGCAGATAGTGCTGGAGGACAAATCGTCTAAAGACGGGGTGGCGGTGGGCGCTTTTGTTTATGTTGATGCCGAAACAGGCAAAGTGGTCAAACTTGATCCGTTTATGTAAAGATAAAATTTAAATCTCGGCTAAGATCTTTTAGTCAGTCGATTATAGATAAAAATAAAGGAAGTCATGAATTCGCGTCAGGGAGCCAAATATTGCCGCAAATGCGGCGCGCAAATTAATAAGGAGTATGCTTATTGCCAAAAATGCGGAACGGAAGTGAGAATAGTTCCCGTTTCAGACGGACTTGCCGAGCCAAGCGCTAAGTTATCACCGCCCGCCCAGGGTATTAAAGTAACCACTGTTTTTCCAATAATAATCGGTTTATTCTTGATGTTTATAATCGTAGGTACGGTGGTGTTTGCCTACGTAAACAGCTATGTTCTGGATAAAGAAAATCCGCAAGTCTTTATTGACGGACTGAATAATGGAGAAAAGATAACCCTTGAGGGAGATAAATCAGAATTGAAGAAACGCATAGAATTCACGGCCGTTGATAATAAAAAAGTAGTAAAAGCAGAGCTTTATATCGATGGTAATAAGGTGAAAACATTTTACAATAAACCTTACGAATATGATTGGCGGACGGCGACAACCGGCAGATATACTATAAGGGCAAAGGCGTATGACCGGGCGGGCAATGTCGGCAAGTCTAAGAATATTAGTGTTGTAGTTTTGGCGAAAAAAACTCAGCCGGCTCCGGCAGCCGCGCCGATTAGTTCCCCTGATAATCAGCGGTCCGATTCCGTCGTGCCCACAAAACTTTATGAGAACTCGTCCTATATATTCTCACTTGAGTATCCGGAAAATTGGAGTGTTCAGGAAAAGCAGTATTCAGCCGAGATTTTTCGAGTGACATTTCAAGACCCAAACAGCGACGCCAAATTCTTTATTGATTGCCGAACTTTGAGCGCGGACGAAGCGGCGAAATCGCCTATGCAAAACTTACTCGGATTGGAGAAAGTGCTGAGTAAACAATACTCAGGTTATCAGAGAGAATTAATGGAGCCGACCTCGGTTAACGGGCTGGACGGCGCTAAATGGATATTTGAGGTAACCACCTCAGACAAGGGCCGCCAAAAAAGGCAAGATCTTAATTTTAGGTATAGCGATTATTATGATTACGCGATTTTATTCTCCGCCGCTCCTGAACAATATGATGAAAAAGTAGCGGTTTTTCAGCACGCGCTCGATAGTTTCGCAATCAATGATTAATAAGACTTATAACCCTATCTGCTTATTGGTTTGCGATAATTAAATTACTCTTTCTTCAAAAACGTGGATTCTAACTGGTGCTTAACATATATTGTTTCTTCAATAAGCGCTTATTTGGTAT
>CAJVYJ010000198.1 GCA_913009475.1 uncultured Actinomycetes bacterium
ATCTAGTTAAGCGGCTGAAAGCTACCGACATAGCCATTATTGACCATCCGGACCTTGACCAAGTTTCCGCGGCTTCCTTGTTGGAGACCAAGATTGAAGCAGTTATTAATGTCAGCTCTTTTAGCACCGGGCGCTATCCTAATACGGGCCCGCTGCTCTTAAAAACCGCCGGTGTTTATTTAATCGATAGAGTTGGTCCGGGTATTTTTGAACGCTTGGCGGACGGCGATTCCATCAAAATCGAACAAGGAAAAATATTCAAAGACGGCAAGGTAGTCGCCAAGGGCACTGTTCTTAATTTAGCCATGATAGAAGAACAGGCCGAGACGGCTCGAGAGTCTATCAGTCTGGAGCTGGAAAAATTTGCCATTAATACGCTTGATTACTTAAAAAAAGAACGTGAGATAGCTTTTAAAACTCCCGACGTACCTCCCGTAAAGACCAAATTTACCGGCCGTCATAGCTTAGTGGTGGTCAGGGGATATGATTATAAAGCGGACCTAAAAACTCTTAGGTCGTATATTAAAGAAATGAAGCCGATATTAATCGCGGTCGACGGGGGCGCTGACGCTTTGCTGGAGGCTGGTCATCGGCCACATATAATCATCGGTGATATGGACAGCGTAACCGATAAAGCTTTAAAAAGCGGCGCTGAAATTGTTGTTCACGCTTATACCAACGGCAACGCGCCGGGAAAAAAACGCATTGACGACCTAGGACTGAAGTGCCATATTTTTAAAGCCGCATGCACCAGCGAGGATCTGGCGATGTTGTTGGCCTACGAGAAAGGAACGGAGCTGATTGTCGCGGTCGGTACTCACGGCCATTTAGTTGAATTTTTGGACAAGGGGCGCGAAGGCATGGCCAGCACTTTTTTAGTCCGCTTAAAGGTGGGTGACCGTTTAGTTGACGCAAAGGGTGTTAATCAACTTTATCACGCTAGCCCTCGTTTTTCTTATCTGCTAATATTAATTCTGGCTGCTCTAACAACATTTTCGGTCGTCATTATTAAGACGCCGGTAGTCAGGCTTTATTTAAGCACTTTGATGGTGAAGCTGCGCCTGATAATCGGATTTTGAGGTTGCCATATACGCGAAAAAGTTAATGAAAATTGCAAATTATAAAAAGCAACACATCTATCTGCGTCGGGAATGACAAACGTAATATGGTCGGGAAATGTGTAGCGCGCCAGTTTATCCGGCGCCTTATGATTGATGGTAGATGTGTAGAGGCGGAAGTTTATCTCCGCCCGCGAAAGCTGACGCTTTTTGTTATACTCAGCTCGCCTACGTTTGTCATTCTCAGCTTGACTGGGAATCCAGGTTAAGAGGTGTGCTAGCATTTTCCCCTCTTTGCTAAAGAGGGGTCGGGGGAGATTGCGATATAATTAATGTTACAATTTAGACTTTACTATAAGGAGATCAATGTTTGACATTAGATATCACATAACTTCATTGGTAGCTGTTTTTCTGGCGCTTACGGTCGGCTTGTTGCTGGGCTCATTAATAATTGACAGCAGTACGCTTACTCGCCGCCAGGCTAAACTGATGGAGAGCATCAACAGCGATATAAAAAATATAAGGCAAAAAAATCACCAGCTTAACTCACAGGTCAGAGAGCTTGAAGATTTTAAGAGTAAAGTTTGGCAGGCGGCGGTAAAAAATAGGCTGTCCGAGCAGAAGATATTAACAATCTCCATGTCGGCCCACCAAGACGATATATTTCAAGGTATCGCTAACGCTCTGGACAAGGCAGGAGCTAAGTCAGCGCATTTAAAAATCGATATTTCCAAGCTTGATTTTCAAAATAATGACTTTATCGCTCAAATAACTCCTTCGTTAGGTACGACCGTAACAACCGGTACTTTTGAAAATCTTTTTTGGCAGCGTTTATCCCAGGAGATCAGTGGTCGTGAACCTATTAATTTAATTACTAACTTAGCCAGCCGTGGGATTCTTAATATAGACGACCAAAGTATCTTGCCGGTTGACGGTGTTGTGCTGTTGGATTCAAAAAAAAGTGGTAAAAATAATTATGATGTAAATTTTTTAAGCGCTTTAAGCGGGATTCCCGATTTGGTGGTTATCGGCGCTGAAACCAGTGATTTTAAACCATCACGTATGCCCCTTTTTCAGAAGCAGCCTATTAGCACTATAGATAATATTGAGTCAGTGCCCGGTTGGATATCTTTGGTCTATCTATTTGAGCAAAAAGCGACTAAAGCTAATTTCGGCGTCAAGCCAACCGCTGATAAACTAATGCCGGATTAATAATCCGTTATCTGGAACCGGGAGCTCATTTGCGTGCAAAAAAAATCAAGCTTGTCTATCTGCTAAGGCAAACTGTTGGTGGGATGCAAAAACATGTTTTAGAATTAGTCTCTCGACTCGACAAGCGTCGTTACCAGCTTGAGGTAATCGCGCCCAAGAACCCGCTTCTCCAAGCTGAGCTGGAGAAGCTTTCCATACCTTATATAAGAGTTGATATCGCGGATGAACTGAATTTATTTAATGATTGGCAAGCGGTTAGAGAATTAAAAAAAGTTCTTAGCACCCTCAAACCGGATATTCTTCATATCCATGGGAATAAGAGCGCTATGGTCGGTAGGCTGGCAGCACGAGGTTTGAAGATACCCGCGGTCATTGTAACCGTCCACAACTTCTTAAAATTTCAAGACGCGAACGCACTGCTGCGTTTGCCGGCATCTTGGCTGGAGCGTTGGTTGGCTCGTTATACTGATAAAATAATTACTGTTTCCGACGGCTTAAAGCGGAGTTTGATTGAAATCGAGGGTTTACCTGCCGTAAAAATAAGCACAATTTTTAATGGTATCGATATTTCAGATTGGGATAGGAATGAAACATCCGATCTGTTTAGGCAGCGTCTGGGTATTAGCGATGATGATTTATTGGTGGCAAATATCGGTCGATTGGTACCGTTTAAAGGCCATAAAATCTTACTTGAGGCTGTGAGAAAGTTAATTGATACAGATCGGAAGAGCACACGTCTGAACTCCAGTCACACTGATATATCTCGTATGCCGTCTTCTGCTTGAAAAAAAAAAATTAGTTTGATTGCTGATGAAACTAGTAGGATTGATACTAAGTATCGAACGAGGCTGAAGTCCCATACCAATTCTCTATCTTATCGTGCGTTTATTGTT
>CAJVYJ010000199.1 GCA_913009475.1 uncultured Actinomycetes bacterium
ATAGTTATTTCGAGATTAAATATAATATCTTTCGATGAGCTTGATCTCACTGAATTTCTCCCCTCAACAAGTAAGAATATTAAAGATTTGGAAGCTGAACTCCTTAAATTACGGGGTGAAATTTCTAATCCGTTTCTCAGTAAATTGCTGGGGAATTTATTCGACGACGAGAATTTTTATAAATCTTTTATAACGGCACCCGCGGCCAAAAGTTATCATCATGCTTATTTGGGCGGTCTACTGGAGCATTCGGTCTCGGTCGCTCACCTGGTTGTTCTTGCTTGTTCCAACTATGTTGAAATGGATAAATCACTCTTAATTGCCGGAGCCATTCTTCATGATGTGGGCAAGATAAAGGAGTTTGAGTATCAGCGTAAAATCGATTATTCAACGGTGGGACGCCTGAAAGGACATATTGTTATTGGTAATGAGATAGTTGTTCAAGCTATGGAAAAGATACCTGAATTTCCAGAAGAAACTAAGTTGGCGCTCTCTCATTTAATCCTAAGTCATCAGGGTGAACCGGCGTATGGAGCCGCGGTACGACCAAAAACAAAAGAGGCGGTTATCTTAAGTATCCTTGATAACGCCGACGCTAAAGTCAATGGGTTTTTACAGATAGCCCAGCGTTATGACGATGAAGTCGAATGGACTGAATATCAGTCTATGTTCGAGGATTATCTTTATTTAGGTCCCCGCGAGACTAAT
This sequence comes from uncultured Actinomycetes bacterium, assembly GCA_913009475.1. Classification (GTDB taxonomy): domain Bacteria; phylum Actinomycetota; class Aquicultoria; order CAJVYJ01; family CAJVYJ01; genus CAJVYJ01. Next base: position 709 of record CAJVYJ010000199.1, read on the forward strand.
AAAGTTGCTGAACAGCTGAGGTTGGTAGATGATGAATAATGGAGCGCAGAGGGAAAAACGTTAGGGGGTAAGGTGTGAGAGCGTAGGGCTAGGCTTATCCTCGCCCGCTCGGAGAAAGAAAAACATTGTAGAGACGTTGTATACAACGTCTCTACTGCAAGGAGATCAAGAATTACTTTTTTCTCCCCTCTTTGCTAAAGAGGGGTCGGGGGAGATTGCGGCGTTTCTTCGAAGACGGTAAAGGACAATATGCGACCGATTAGACTGCTTCATACTGCTGATATTCACTTGGAGGCGCGTTTCGCATCATTATCGGCGGTAAAAAGGAAGCAAAGGCGTCTGGGTTTGCGTCGCACTTTTAGCCGTTTAGTAGATGCTGCCCTAACTTATCAAGTCGACGCCATGCTTATTGCCGGTGACCTCTTTGATAACCCAAACCCGACTAAAGATACCGTTGATTTTGTTTTAGCGGAAATCAATCGCCTGGCTGAGAAAGATTTACCACTGGTCATAGTCCCCGGAAACCATGACTTTTATAGCTCGGATTCTATCTATGCTCAGAGGGAATTTCCCCGAAATGTCCATATTTTCACAAGCAATAACTGGGAATCATTTGCCTTAAGTAATGATATTACCTTTTTTGGCATCGCCTGTCATGAGTTCAGCTCCGAGCGTAATGTTTTAGCCGAGCTAAATAATAATTTATCCGCGCCCGGCCTCAACGTCGCTATATTGCATGGTTCACTGGATTACGGTTTTTACGGCCGTGAGCAGTGTTATCCATTTTCCGCTGATGATTTAGCCGCTTGCAAAGTCGATTATTTAGCTTTGGGCCACTATCATAACTCAATATTAAATCCGGCTGACAATAGGGCTTTTTATCCCGGTTCGCCCGAAGGTTTGAAATTTAGTGAAAAAGGTCAACGCCACGCTTTTATAGTGGAGCTGGGAGAGGGTCAAGTAAAAGTCGAGCTTTTCTCGGTTAACCGTTATCTTTATGAAGAAACCGAAATCGATTGTACGATGATGGACTCGGCCGATGATGTTAAAAATATTTTACGAGATATGGCTGGTGATGATAGATTGCTTAGAGTAAAATTAGTGGGTGCGCCGGCGCTGAGTCTTGGTCTTGATTTCAACGAGGAAGAGATAGAGCAGAATTTTTTCTTTCTGGACATTATAAACAATTTTTCCCTGCCTGAAGATGCTATAACCGATGATGAAAATACCGTAAAATCACTATATTTAAAGAAAATGGCCGGGCTTTTAAGGGCGGCTGAAGACCCGGAGCGGCGTCGTGAGTTGGAGTTGGCTGTTCGGTTGGGCATTGCCGCCTTGGACGGGCGTTTATGAACGCTAAATAGTGAATTGTAAAGTCATGGGTGTTGGGCAACGGTAAAGGGTGAAAAACAAGTAAAAAAATAAGACTTTTTTTATCTGACGACTTCGACTTATTGCTGGAAATAAAGGGAATTAATAGTGGTAATTAACCAAGTTCAACTAATTGGCTTTGGTAAATTTGAGAAAAAGACCATTGTATTTCGCGACGGATTTAATTTGGTCGTCGGTCCCAATGAAGCCGGCAAGTCAACTATACAGTCGGCTATATACATAGCTTTTTTCGGTAAACCCAAGGATTATGAGCGTTGGGGAAGAAATAACCGGCCATGTCGGGTAGTCATTGATTACAAAACTAATCATACCAAATATCAATTGATCCGCGATTTGGCTGCCCAAGAGCTAATCATGAAGACAGAATCGGGAGATACTTTTACTAATAAAAAGTTAATTAATAATCTGCTTCGTGAACATTTGGGCGTCGCGGATGAGAAGATTTTTGAAAATACCGCTTTTATTCGCGCCAATGAATTGGCGTCACTGGAATCCGTTCGTAACAGCGCTATTAAAGACAGGATAGAAGCTTTGATGGCCGGTTCCAGACGAGTGACGGCGGCAGAAGCGATTAAAAAATTATCGCTGGCTTATAAACGAGTTGCCGGAGGCGTAAGACAAAAAGGTTTAGGCGGTGATATCGGTCTTATTCAAGTACGCATCGACGAACTGGTTGAGGATTTAGCCGTGGCGCGCGAGCGGGAAAGCCGGCGGGAAAAACTGCGGGCGCGAATCAAGGAGTTAAGATTCGCCATAGATTTAAAAGAAAAGTCTCTGGCGCAGTTAGCGCCACTATTGCAAACGTTTGCGAATAGAGAAAAATTGCGAGCTATTTCTTTAAAGCGCCAAGCGGTTTCTAAGCGGTTGGACGAAATATCGGAGCTAATCGAGAGCCGGACAAAATTAAGCCAGATCGGAAGAGCACACGTCTGAACTCCAGTCACACTGATATATCTCGTATGCCGTCTTCTGCTTGAAAAAAAAAAAAAGATATAGAAAAACAATACAAAGCAGTTAAACAGGAGTCTACTATCCACAACAGCACTTACTT
>CAJVYJ010000200.1 GCA_913009475.1 uncultured Actinomycetes bacterium
CATCTTCTAGCTATTGCCAGTATCTCTCTTTCAAGGCGGGCGCCGGCTATTCCGGTCTCTTTAAACCCCGAAGATATAATTATTGCCGCTTTTATCCCGGCCCGTCCACAATCCTCTAACACTTGGGGGACAAATTTGCCGGGCACAACAATCAAAGCCAAATCAACTGATTCAGGGAGAGCGGTAATGGATTTATAAGCAGGATAACTATGGATGAACTTAGCATTAGGATTTATCGGATAAACATTGCCCTTAAATGTCCTGGTTAAGTTGTCAAAAACTACATGACCGACTTTATCCTCTTGCCTGGCCGCTCCGATAACGGCTACCGAACGCGGTGAAAATATTCGCTCTATTTCACTATCCGAGATTTCATCAACCTGGACAGCGACTTGCCTTTTACCTTTAGAATTTGCCGACAACATAACCTCTTTCGACGCTTCTAAAGTTTATTCCCTCTTTTAACGAACTAAAAAACCGGATACTTTTCCAAAGGCGCGGCCAAAAACCTGGCTTGGACGCGTCCACTCTCTTGGCCGGCCGATAAGATTTTCGGCCGGACTTCCATCAGGAGGCGCTAAACTTCCACTACCTCGTGACCTTTATAGGTGCCACAATTCGTACAAGCATGATGCGGCCGCTTCATCTGATGGCATTGCGGGCACTCAACTAATGCCGGAGCTTTTAGTGAACGCTTCCACGTAGCGTGACGACTGCGATGCTTCTGTTTTGATGTCTTCCTCTTTGGTACTGCCAACCTTAACCCTCCTGACTTTTTTTAAAATAATCTTTTAACTTTGCCATTCTAATATCAATTGACCCCTCTTGGCAATCGTGAGGGAACTTATTTTTATTTCTGCCACAAACAGCGCAAATTCCGGCGCAATCAGAACGACAAAGCGGCTTAAATGGTATTTCACTCGCTATCAGCTGTTCTATGACCGACCCAAGGTCAATCATATTACCCTTTACACTCAGCAATTCCCTGCCCGTTTCCTTTTGCTCATCCCCAAAAAGAAACAGCTCTTTGAATCGGACAGCCACATCGGTATCATATTTACTAAGACACCGACTACACTCCAGCCACAGCTTCACGTCGATTTCGCCGGAAACTAATATACCATTGCCGACGTTTCTAACCGTACCCGCCACTGCAACCGCCTGCGGCAAATCGATTTGCCGGTCTCCCATCTCAATCGGTTTGAGAGAAAGACTGCCCTGAAAACTTTTTTCAGCGTCGGTCACATTGCATACATCGGAAATGTCTATTAAAAACGACATAAACATTTCTCCCTTTTTTAAAATCAACGTTGTATAGTAAAATGCCCTATATTATTACCCTAATATACCATTTATCCTTAAAAGCATCTAAAAAAGAGCGCTATATTAGCTTTCATAAATAACTACATTTAAATATGCCGCCGACCGGCAGCCTTGAAGATAAGTTATTGATCAGATAATAATAGCAATGCTTTACAGCGCTCTACGCTCTGGGCTCGTTCGTCTTTCCCTGAAGCCTATCCCTGCCCCTTTGGACAGCCGTAAGCAATTTACCTAAATTAACTTCCAGATTAGCAAGCATTTCATCAGCGTAATCTTCGGCTCCGAGCCTTATTTCCCGCTCTTGAGCTTTGGCATTCTCCATTATTTCATCGGCTTGGCCTTCAGCCATTCTGACGATTTCCGTCTCTTTAGCCAGAGACGATGCACGCTGCTGGGCTTCATCAATCACTTTTCCAGCTTCTTTCTTAGCTTCATCAAGCATTTCCTGACGCTCTTTAACTATCCACCTGGCCTGCTTGATCTCATCTGGAAAACTGGCTCTGATCTCATCAATGATGTCAAACACTTTTTGCTCACTCACCATTACTGACGAAGTCAGAGGTAATTTCCTTCCATCTGCTATTAAATCTTCTAATTTATCAACTAAAGCCATGATATCCAAATAGCTATTCCTCCTTTTGACTAAGGTTTATTTAGCTTATTTTTTAACGAAAAACAAATATTATCCGGCACCAGACCCGCCACGGACCCCCCAAACAAAGCAATCTCTTTAACCGCGCTGGAGCTAAGAAACATATATTCAGGGCTGGCCATCATAAAGACCGTCTCCAGCTCTGACGCTAATTTCTTATTTAAGTGAGCCATTTGAAACTCATGTTCAAAATCAGATATGGCTCTAAGTCCCTTGATAATTACCCTTACCTGATGCTCTCGCGCAAACTCTACCAACAAACCGTTAAACGAACTAACCTCTACCTTTTCCATCCCAACTAAACTTGTCGTTACCATCTCAACGCGTTCCTCGGTGGAAAAAAGATGGCTTTTATTAGGATTTTCAACCACGCCAACAATTACTTTATCATAAAGACGAACGGCACGCTCGATAATATCTAAATGCCCTAAGGTAATGGGATCAAAACTTCCTGGACAAAGCGCTATTCTCATCTATTATCCTAATATTATTTAAATTGTCGCTGCTTAAATATGTAGATGTATGTATCTCCATAATGCCTGCTATCGACCAGCTGTAACAAATTACTTATTTTTTCCGGTAACTTTCGACCTGACTCTAGAATTAATAATCCGTCATCAGTCAAATAATTTGGTAAATTAATAAAAACCTCACGCAACTCGGCAGCACTAATCTTATAGGGAGGGTCCAAAAAAATCAAATTAAATTTGCCCAGGCCCGTCGTCAAGCGCTGAATTTTGTAGAAAGAGGGCCGGGAAATGTGCCAGGCAGAACCAGGGCCCTGGTGGTACTTCCAAGCGATCCCACGGAAAACTCATGGATTGCGGGAGCAGTTGGCGGTGGGTTGTGGAGTACTACTAACGCAGGCGCTTCCTGGATCAACCTGACCCCTGACCTGCCCAGTCTCGCAGTGTCCACTATGGTTATCAGCGCTTCGGACCCCAATACCATGTATGTAGGTACCGGAGAGTCGTTCGCCGGCCTTACTGGTGTACGAGGCCACGGCATAATTAAATCTATAGATTCGGGCCTCACCTGGGTTCAGCTGGCTTCGACGGTAGCCAATGCCGATTTCCCACACGTAACACGCATTTTGATTAACCCAAGCGAGACCGGACAAGCAGCCTGTAGGGAAAGCGTTG
>CAJVYJ010000201.1 GCA_913009475.1 uncultured Actinomycetes bacterium
CTTCAAATAAATATTACCGCCGGATACTCGCGCTTTGATCTCAGCCGGTGGATAAGGCATACAAGCGCCACTAATGGCTACCAAACTTTCCAAGTTCCACTTAGTGCCACAAACATGGCAGGTAAGCGTCAAATCCGTCTCTGTATGAAAAAACGTTGAGCGGCATGGCTCACAATAAGCTACCGCTGTAACTAAACTACCGGAAGGTGTTATGTAGGCCAACATCGGCAAAGAACGTTTACCAAAATTGCGTTCCTTAACTACGACGCCGCCTGCCTTTATACGGAAACCGATAATGCGATACTTCTTAACTTTAGCAAGCGAAATAACAATATTATTTTTATCCTCGCGCACTTTTATCATTCTCATGTCATAGCGTTTATCAGCATAGTTAAGAGGTTTGGAAACCGAAGCTCTCGCCACTTTTTTAGGCGGAGGAACGCTCCCTTTGGCTTGGATTCTTGAGATGAAGAACCCTCCGACAAGCATCAGAGATATAAGAGCGACAATGACTATCGAGCTGGAGTTGATTTTTGCGTGACCGCTTAATACCTTTTCCCGTTTGTCATGCAAATTGTCGTTTTTATTCATATCTTTCCTTCGCAATAAAAAATCCCTGCCAACATGGTCTCAGACAAGCCATTTCTCAGGGGTCCATCATAAAACTGTATAGCACACTCTGTACTTGCCTGAACTTGACTTATATTATCATGATAATTAATTATAATCAACAATTATTTTTAAATATTAGAGGCTGATTTTGTTAGATTGCTAACAATACGGCCGTCTTTAATTTTAATCAAGCGATCAACGCCGGCAACCGCCTTCGGATTATGCGTAACCATGATTATAGTTTGACCATCGGTATGCAACTCATGGAAAAGGTCAAGAATCTCTCGGCCGGTTCGGCTGTCGAGACTGCCGGTCGGTTCATCCGCAAGCAATATAGGCGGGTCATTCACAACCGCTCGGGCAACAGCTACCCGGCCTTGCTCGCCGCCGGAAAGCTCAGACGGTAAACGATTAACTTTGCCCTTTAAGCCAACTTTTTCCAGCACACTTAAAGCCAGCTCCTCATGATTTTTAACGTCGGTTATCACCAATGGCAACATAACGTTCTCCAGAGATGTTAAATAAGGTATTAATTGTAATTGCTGAAAAATAAAACCTAGATATTCACGGCGAAAATCAGCCTGTTTTTCCGACGAGAGTTTATATACATCTATATTATCGACCAACAGTTTACCGCTACTGGGCGGGTTCATTCCGCCCATAATCGACAGCAAAGTACTCTTACCGGAACCCGATTGGCCCATAATGCCTATATACTCCCCTTGATTTACGGAAAAATTTATATCCGCCAGCGCCTCTACTTGGTTTTCTCCCGTGCCATATAATTTGGTAACGTTTGCTAAATTCATTAAATCATTCATTGGTCTGCCTCCTACAGATTCTTAAGCGAATCGACGGGATCGAGATTAGCCGCCCGCCTAGCCGGCACAATACCCGCCGTCATGGCGATAACAACCGAAATTATCAGCGCTAACAATAGCAGCGCCGGGCTAGGGACGGCGGATATCTTAAAGTCCTGATTAAATAGCTTAATTATTTGTGTCAACCCATAACCTAAGACATAGCCAAGCATGCCACCGGCTAAGCTAATCAGAAATACTTCAGTTAATATTATTTTAGCTACGTGACTTTGGCGGTAGCCAATAGCCCGGAATATGCCTATTTCACGGCGTCGTTCATTGACCGACGATGTCACAATAGTAAATACTATCAAAGCGCTGATAACAATAATTATCAGCGTAACAGCCATACCGAATGTTACCAGCCTACTCATCGCTTTTTCTTTAAATTTTACCGCTTGGCTAAAAAGAGAGACGTCGGCTCCCGGTAAAGCTTTACGCAAGTCTGCCGCTAGAGGACGGATATCGTTACTTGTTTTTGTCGATATTTCCAACATATTGATCTCATGTCCACGATTAAAATCACGACGGACTTGTTTAAAATCACCGATAATTATCTCATCATCCTGACTGCCGGTCTTAAAAAGAATGCCCGAAACTTTATACGGTTTACCGGAAAGCAGCACGCGGTCACCGATCTTAATGTCTAATCTTTTAGCGGCGGTCGCCCCGACTATCACTTCATTCGACCGACGAGGAAAAGCACCAAATCCGACTTGCCACCATTTTTTTACTTTACGTTCTTGGGCTATGTCAATGCCGGCTAAAAGCACTTTCTTATTGTTAACCTCAACTACTTGCATTATTTTAGAATTTATTGTGCTGATACGACCTGCCGCCGTTGATTTAATTTTTGCCAAATCATTATCATTTAATAGCTTCTCTTGATTGGTGGAATAGCTGGCTACCGACATGCCGCCATAGGTTAGCGCCAGTTGCTGTGATTTGGGGGATACGGCTAGATTATAGCCATACTTATCCAGCTCATCACTTACCCGGCTGTTTAAAGCATATACAATAGAAACAATTGAAACCAAGGCGGCGGTTGCCATCGCTAAACCGGCGATAAGCAAAAAGGCTTTACCTTTTCGTCTCTTAATATTTCGCGTTGCTATTGTCGTTAAATTCATATAATTTGCCTCATGATGATAGATCAAATATCATTTATAGCTGAATCGGGAGACATATTGGCCGCTGACAATATCGGATATAGACTTGCCAACAGCGCCAATATCATCGTCGCAGAGACCGCGTAATATCCTAATTTAATGTCGAAGGCGATAGGCAAATCAATACCTAAAGTCGGCGCCAACATTTTGGCTGAGAAAATTCCTAATAAATAGCCGATTATGCCGGATGCCAGCGCGATTAATATTATCTCCACGATTATAATCTCGATAATATTAAAGCGCCTATAACCAATGGCCCGGAATATGCCTATTTCACGGCGTCGTTCCCTAACCGCGCTTAACATATTAGTAAATACTATCAAAATTTCCACCGTCATCATAATTACGGCACGAACAATAGAGAACAAGCTGAATTGGCTGACAACTTGATTACGACGATAAGCCGACGGCAAGACGTGCGAAACCTTGGCATTGCTCAGGTTCGCGG
>CAJVYJ010000202.1 GCA_913009475.1 uncultured Actinomycetes bacterium
TATTGTTCTTGGTTCCTAGCTTGGCTTTTCTTTTGTTTTTTTGTTTCTTTTTTTTTTTCTTTTTTTGTCTTTTTTTATTTTGTTTTTTCTTTTTTTTTGTATCTTTTTTTTTTTTTTTTCAAGCAGAAGACGGCATACGAGATATATCAGTGTGACTGGAGTTCAGACGTGTGCTCTTCCGATCTAGGTGACCTCGACACCTGATTTTTCCAAATATCGGCAGGTCTCTAAAACCGCCGGGTGTTCCAGGGCAAAACAGATAATATGGTTGCCATGCTCGCGGTAAGCCTGATAGATGCCCCTGACAGCCAAATTATCAGCTTCCGTGCCACTGCCGGTAAAAATCATCTCCTTAGCTTTCGCGCCCAGGTCCGCGGCGACTTCGGCTCGAGCGGTCTCAACCAAAGTTCTAGCCGTCCGCCCCGTCTGATAAAGGCTATTAGGATTGCCCCAACCATTGGTAAGACATTTGCTCATTTCGGTTACCACTTCAGGCAAGACCGGAGTAGTAGCGCTATGGTCAAAATAGACTTTGTTATTCATCGATACCTGCTTTCACTAATTCATTCAAATAGATATTGTCCAAAGTATCAGTAATGCTGTCTTCAATGCGTTTAAGTACCGAACGAGTAGAACAACCGGACATCTTATCGCATTTAGCACCGCAACGCGCCGGCGACAGTGAACCTTCCAGGGTAGAAATCACTTGGCCGGCACTGATCTTGTTTGGCGCTTTCTCCAGAGCATAACCGCCATAAGCACCGCGAGTGCTGACTATCAATCCGGCCCGTCTTAGTTCAGCCATTATCTGTTCCAGAAAAGCCACGGGAATACCCTCTTGCTCAGCCAACTCTTTAATCGACATCAGACCGCTGTCATATTTTCCCGCCAAGGCCACCATCGCCCTTAAACCATATTCCGTACGTTGGGATACCTTCATAATTTATTCCTTACTAATTCGGTCAGGATTAGATTACACCCGCTTGGCGAGTGATGTCAAGTTGTAATTCCAGCGAGAGGTTTAGAAAAACAGCTTGAATAAAGATTCCCGGTCTTAGATCAATCATAATCAGATACAATGCAACCAAACATGCCAAATACTAAAACCTGGAAAACAATTAAACAAACAGGCAATACTCACGCACTCTAGAGTGCCGGCCGAAAAGTACCGTTGGCCGGTCAATAAAGAGAACGTGGCCGAAAGCTTGAGATGCAAGGCAGACGAAAGTCGAGGTGAGGGAGCGTAGTTTTGTTACGTGACCGAGATGAGACCGAGGATAACGCAGTAGATTGGGTTTTCGGCCACGCTTCTAGAGTGCGGGAGTATTGCAGTTAGATAGGTATATTTTTTGAAATTCCAGTAAACTTCTTTACTATTTGTACAGCTATAAGAAAAAAGGTTTATTTATTCTCGGAGCCAAGCGTCTCGAAGACTGAGCGAGCATGGTCTCGCCGGGAGCCCCAAGCTCCTAAGCGAGGAGCGATGCCGAGAGCCGAGATGCGTTTTCAAATTATGACGCCGGTGCCGGCCCTTATATTCCACTTGTAAGGAAAGGACTGGCTTCGGTCTATTACTAGAAATTGACAGCGTCTTTTCGAGAGAATTAAATAAATCTTTTATCACGCTTAAATAATATAGAATATCTATTATTCAACAGTTTCATTTCGCGTTAATCCCTACTTTTCATCGTTAAGAAATGTCAAGATTGAAGATCCGACCCCTTTTTTACGGAACGGCCTGGTTATAAGCTTGCGAATTGTCAAGATTGAAGATCTGACCCCTTTTGTAACGAACTTCCGCCTCTCCTCTTCTTGAGCATCTCGGAGATGCTTTTCTCTAAACCCGATTGGGAGGGTTTGTAGTAGCGGCGGCCTTGCAGATTCTTGGGTAAGTAATCTTGTGCTACTGAGTGCCCCTGATAGTTGTGGGGATTTTTATAATCACGGCCGTGACCCAATTTTTTAGCGCCCGGATAATGAGAATCACGTAAATGCTTAGGGACCGGCTGCGCCTGTTCGCGCCGGACATCAGCCAAAGCCCCGTCAATTGCCTTTATCACCGCATTACTTTTCGGCGCGACTGATAAATAAATAGCGGCCTGAGCCAAATTGAGACGACACTCGGGCAAGCCGACAAATTGAACGGCTTGAGCGGCGGCTGTAGCTACTTGTAAGGCCCTGGGGTCAGCATTACCGATATCCTCGGAAGCCAGGATTACCATGCGTCGAGCGATGAATTTAGGGTCCTCGCCCGCGTAGATCATCCGTGCCAACCAATAAAGCGCGGCATCGGGGTCGCTGCCGCGCATACTTTTAATAAAAGCTGAAATAGTATCAAAATGGGTATCACCCCGGCGATCATAGATAATAGCGCGTTCGCCCGTAACTTCTTTGATGATTTCTAAGCTTATCTTTCCCTGATTATCTTTTTCTTCCAGCGCTATACGCGCCGCGATTTCCAAGCTGCTCAACGCTTTGCGCGCGTCACCATTAGTTATATTAGTCAGATGGTCTAACGCTTTCTTAGCCAAGGTAAGATGCAGCTCGCCCAGCCCCCGCTCCTTATCGGTCAGAGCCTTATTTATTATCCGCCGTAACTCATCAGCGGACAAAGGCTTTAAAACATGAACATGGGACCGGGAAATAAGCGGCGAGTTTACTTCAAAGAAAGGATTTTCGGTGGTAGCGCCAATTAAAACCACAATGCCCGTCTCCACTGCCGGCAAAAGCGCGTCTTGCTGGCTTTTGTTAAAACGATGGATCTCATCGATAAAAAGAATGGTACGCTTGCCGTTATCTTCTTGCCGGCTCCTAGCCCGCTTTAAGACGGCCCGGATATCTTTTACCCCGGCGGTAACGGCGGATATCTCTTCGAAAGCCGCGGCAGTCATATTAGCGATAACCAGCGCCAAACTGGTCTTACCGGTACCGGCGGGGCCGTAAAATATCAGCGAGCTTAATTGATCTGTTTCAATCATCCGGCGCAGCGGAGTTTCAGGGCCGATAATATCCTCTTGGCCGATGAATTCGTCGAAATCGCGAGGACGCATACGATACGCCAACGGC
>CAJVYJ010000203.1 GCA_913009475.1 uncultured Actinomycetes bacterium
CCGCTCTTCCGATCTTGGCTGCCTAGAACAACCATAGTGCCATCGCTTCCCAATTGCGTCTCCGGTCCCGGGTTAGCGACCAATCGCGAATCATCCTTTAGGGCAATGACGGTACAGCCTGTAAGCGTACGTATCCGCAGCTTACCGATACTTTTATTGGCCAATTTTCCGTTTATCTTAACCGATAGCACTTTTAGGCCCTCAGCCAGAGTAACCACTCTGTCCCCCTGAATCATCCTGGCAATCATTTGACCGGCCACTGTCGATAAAGAAAAAACAAAATCAGCGCCGGCCCGATAAAGCTTGTCGATGGACCCTTGTTTATTAGCACGCGCGATTATATGCAGGCTGGGATTTAACTTTCTGGCGACTAATGTCGTAAATATATTGTCTTGATCAATATGACCGGCAACTATATAAGTTGAAGCCTTGTCTATCTTGGCCTTAACCAAGACTTGCTCTTTAGTGGCATCCCCACGCAGATATTTGCCGGGACGCTCCAACGGATCGATGATGGTATAAGAAATTTTTTGCGCACTCAACTCCTCAGCGACACGCTGTCCGACATCACCATATCCGGCAATTACAAAATGGCGTTTAGCTAACCCGGTTTCATCGTTAGCGGATTGCGTTAATTTTTGCAACTCGACCAGCTGCGTTCTAGTACCGACAGCCATTAAGACATTCTCCGCCGATAACTGGGAATCCGGACCGGGTTCAAGCTCTAATTTTCCGCGATTCCAGATGCCGACGACACTGGCCCCGGTTTTTCGGCCGAGATCGGACTCCATCAACGTTAAGCCCTCAAGGGGCGAATCAGGATAAATCGGCAATTCGACAACATCAAGACCGGCCAAGACCTCATTCTCCCCAAAGAGTTCGTCTTTAAGCGAGGTGGTTGCTTTTTTTGCCAGATAAGTGCCCAGAAGTTCTTTGGGAGAAATTACTCTATTGGCACCGGCATACTCATAAAACTTCGCCTCCTCAAGGTTGTCGATTATAGCGATGATATTATCAGCCCCCATAGCAGCCGCCGTCAACACAACGTTAGCGTTCTCCTCACCTTCTATATTGGCGATAATCACAGCCGCGCGCACTGCTCCTACGTCAATATGGACTTTTTCTGAGACAGCGTCGCCCAGAATGGATTGTTTCCCCTCTTTCAGCAGTGTCGCGACTACTTCACGGTCCTGGCTGACAATCAAAATAGCGCTCTTACCGCCTGACAACTCATCTATAAAACTCTCCGCCAGCGGATTATAGCCAAAAATAACGATGTGGTCCTTAAGGTCTTCAGCAACCTTTGTCGGCAATGATTGCCCTAAACGCAGCTCGATTTGCGGCAATATAATCAAGGGAAAGGCCAAAAACAGCAGTACTAAACTCGATATTTGAATAATGATGGACAACAATTTCAAAGGAACAGCTGAGATAGGATAAGACGAGCCGGTCGTGGTAATGTAGGATATCGTCCAAAAAAAAGCGTCAACCAAAGATACCCTTTGGCCCTCAAAAACTCTCATAAAAACCAAAAAAACAGCGGAATAGAATAATATCAAAAAAATTAAGAAAAATAACAGTAGGAAAGCGGGACGCTCGCTATATAAACGCTTAGTATTCTTCAGCAACTTCACTTGTCATCCTCAACAGTATCTTTTTCATCTCTTTAAACGCTTGGCCTCTATGGCTAATAGCATTTTTTTGGGCCGCCGTTAATTGCGCGACCGTAATATGCATACCCCTGGGTATAAACAAAGGGTCATAACCGAAGCCACTGTTTCCCGCCGGAGTCAAGGCTATACTGCCCTCAAGCGACCCTGCAGTTAATACTAAACGCCCTTCCGGCCAGACAAGCGCGGCTACCGTACGGAATCTTGCTCCCCGGCTCTCGAGTGGGACCGCGGCCATCGCTGTTAGTAATTTCTGATTATTTTTTTTGTCATCCGCGCCCGGCCCGGCATAGCGCGCGGAATAAACGCCGGGAGCGCCTTGCAACGCGTCCACCTCCAAGCCTGAATCATCAGCTAAGGCCGCCGTATGATAATATTCAGCGACAATTGTAGCTTTTTGTATAGCATTATCTTTAAAAGTAGCGCCTGTTTCCCGTAGACCAGGTCGGCGCCGACAATCATTTAAATTTATTAATGATATATCCAAGCCATAAAAGATAGATCTGATCTCTTTGGTCTTATTTTCATTCTCCGTAGCTAAGATAATTTTCATCAACGATTTTCTATTAAAATCGATCGCTGTAATTCAATTAACCGTTTAATTCCCGCTTCTGATAAATCTATCAATTCTTCCAACTGGTCACGAGTGAAAGCGTTCCTTTCCGCCGCCCCTTGGAGTTCAACTAAACTACCGGACCCGTTCATAATTACGTTCATATCCACATCGGCATGAGAATCCTCGCTGTAATCAAGGTCCAGGCATGGAACTCCGTCAACAATACCCACGCTGACAGCAGCAATAAAATCAGTCAGCGGCATTTCCTTAAATTTACCCGCCTCTATCATTTTGCTGCAACAGTCATATAAGGCTATAAACGAACCGGTGACAGAGGCGGCCCTGGTGGAGCCGTCCGCACAAATAACATCGCAATCAAGCCGGATGGTATTTTCTCCGCCCAGTTGTTTAAGGTCAACTACGGAACGGAGCGAACGGCCAATCAAGCGTTGTATCTCGTGCGAACGGCCGCAAACCCGCCCCTGTGAAGATTCGCGCTTAGTCCTAACGACAGTAGCGCGCGGCAACATGGCGTACTCAGCCGTTACCCAGCCCAAACCCGAACCTCGCCGCCAAGCGGGAACCCTGGTTTCAAAGGTTGCCGTGCAGATAATTTTAGTATTGCCTTGCGTGAATAAGACCGAGCCCTCAGCATGCGGAGATCGGAAGAGCACACGTCTGAACTCCAGTCACACTGATATATCTCGTATGCCGTCTTCTGCTTGAAAAAAAAAAAACTCAAAAAAAATCTGACTATTATTGTTGATGCGGATCCTCTAATCGATCTCGCGCGTAGATGTGACAGTGTTGACACCGTATC
>CAJVYJ010000204.1 GCA_913009475.1 uncultured Actinomycetes bacterium
ACGGTTTAAACAGCATTTTTCAGCGATGTCCGGGGAGAATCAGCTTTAGGGTTCCTCCCGTGAACGACGGACAACTCCAATTATTGGACTTTGGTCCGTGAGATCAAAAAAATTGGGGGAAGTCCTGGTACTTTTCACTCTTGACTCTTGACTCGTCCCTCTTCACTGGGCTGTTGCGGGCTTTGGCAACAGTCCGAATATTATTATAAGTAGCAAGTCAGCAAAGTTCTTTCGAGCAGACGATTGTCCGGTATCAAATCCATATTTATACTTCCCTTTTTAATATGGCACTCTATTTTACGCTGTTCGCAAAAGCTCGCCACTTCGTAAGCCATTGAGTTGTAGAAGTTTTTATAATGTAAAAATTGACTGGTGCTTTTATTATAGTTCCACTTACCGAAAACGATTCTATCTACAAATGAAATCTTCCGCAGGATTTCCCGAATATCCTGCTTAACTATGTTCGGCGTGGGATACGGCTCCATACTGACCCAGGTTTTTAATCCGGCGTCATGCAACATTTTCAGCGCCTGAACGCGTAAATCAAGCGGCGCCGCCTGCGGCTCAAAACGCCGGCGGTAATCATCTGATGAAAACACCACGGTTATGCCATATTCATTTTGTTCATTATAAACCGCTCTATCGGTCAATGCGTTCGGGTAGACACCCTTGCTGATTAAAACCGCTTTTATCTTATCTTCATTCAACCTCTTAAGGATTTTAAGGGTCAATTGCTCGACTTCCAAAACTTGATACATGAAAGGGTCGGTCGTAAAGCAGAGAAAGACTTTATTGATCTTCGATTTTAATTTTGGCAGCTCCTTATCGAGTAATTCAAGCGTGTTACTTACAATCTTCGGCTCAGTCCAGTCCTGATACGACTTGATTACCCCATAGCGTTTTTTCATCATCATCGCGTAACAAGGATAAGTGCAGCCATGCGAACAGCCTTCAACGTGATTCAAGCTATAATTCGCGTACTCGACACAGCTCTTATAAAGCAAGCTTTTCCTGGTGATTTCTTTCATTTTTCCTTCACTTCAATATTACGATAGCCCCATAATACCGCCGCCGGTAAATACCCGCTTAATAATATACCAAACCTATGTTCGATACAAGAATGTTAAAATATCACCGTGACGTTATTTTTAATTCCGGGGACACCATACTTAATTCGAGCAAAACAACAAGCCATGCCACTTGCCTTTTTTTCTCCCCTCTATCAAGAGGGGCCGGGGGTGTGTTGATTAAAAAGATTTGCAGAATTTGCGAAACGTCCCGCCTTCAATCTCTAAATAGCACGATAAAATCACTCGGTGTCATTATTGTAGTATTTTCAAATTTCTTAAGCGCCAAAAGATGTTTGTCGCCACTGACGATAAAATGAGCATCAGCGGCCAGCGCGCACTCAAGAATCATATTGTCACTGGGGTCGGCATCGATAACTTTTATTTGCTGGTTCGGCTCCGCCAAATGAGCGTGGCGCGCTATCTGCTTAATGACTCTTTCCACTTGCGGCGGCGCCCACGCGAACTTATTTTGCAACTTATCGGCTAGTTCCAGTAAGATTTTTGTTGAAATCCAAAGCTCGAACCGGCCCTGAAGCGCGAGGATGTAAACATTTGTCGGCGGCGTTGATTTAGTAAAACAAAAAGCGGAGATATATACATTAGTATCAAGAACGACTCTAAACACCTCTGGCCTCATGAATCAGCCTTAAGATATCTTGCTCGCTCTTAATTCCCAGCTCCTCGGCTTTTTTGGTGCCGTAGGCCTGTAACTCTTTGAACTCCTCCAACTCCTTGCCTTGGCGATACTTTCTGACCATCTCCCGGAAAAGCTCACTTTTAGTTTTACGCTCCTCCTTGGCCATCGCTTCGTATTCCTTCGCTAACTCTTTAGGAACGGAAAACCCTAAAACTTTAGTTGTCCGACTCATTTTAAACTCCTTTTAATTTATTATAACTCATATTTAACTTATTATAACACAGGTATCAAAATTACCCCCGGATTATGCGCCCATCTTCTCCCCTCTATCAAGAGGGGATTAAGGGGTGTGTTGATTAAAAGAATTTACCGAAGGCCCTGCTAGATTCGCGTGGTGATTTTTCCGATTAAGAGCGTGACATTGCTGGGAACAAACTGGCCGCCGGGTATTTGAAAACTGTCGTAGAGACGGCCGGCAGCACCATTTTCGATTTTACCGACCGAAAGTTCTCTTAAGAAATTCTGAAAATCAGCAAAATTTTGCGCCAGTTTTTTCTTATCATGTTCATCGGAGACAAATTCATGAACAATGAAACATGCTACTTCAGCACCCCTTAGTCGCGCTTCAATCAATGTGCCGCCGACGCCGTGGAGCAACTGATATCTAAGCGGGGCGATACTCTCATCCACCGGCCTGCCGAAAATAGCTTGTGAGAGTAGCTCGATTCTAGCGGGCGCTTTGCTGTTTGCTTTCGCTTTACTCATCCGGCTGCCTATGAGACCGCCGAACGATTCATCAGTCTTGGCTTCAATTCCCAGCAGCACTTTGCTATTGGCCGACTCTCCCATGACGATAACATCATGATTACGCCCTTCCCCTCTAAAGTTATCCAACTTGGTAACATGCTCGGGGACAACCAACTCCGGCACAAAATTTTTTGTCAGGGTATTGGAATTAAGAAGTTTACTTAAATCTGTCGGAAACGAGGGTACGCCGTCATTAAACCAAGCCTTGGCCGCCTCTTTCGCGCTACGCCCATCCTTCCACTGCTTTATTCCCTCTTTGGGACCGGCCAGTTCCAGCCAATCATCAACTGAGTTAATCTGCGCGCCGTGGGAATTTTGGATGCGAATAGTCATATAATTAATATAAGCTACTTAGCGACAATTGGCTATTAGTTGACTATGAGCGTATCTGTCAAATTTTAGTAGGCAGAAAATTCATAGTCATCTCTCTACCGTCCTTGCTTGTGATAAATCTCGCAAGTGTTTGACCCAGGGCCGAGACTGATGTGGCCCGATCAGCGCGGGCATCCTG
>CAJVYJ010000205.1 GCA_913009475.1 uncultured Actinomycetes bacterium
AGAAATGATATTAATACGGATTTTACGCGCCGCGTCTTCATCCGCTCCCCCTTAGTATATTATTAATATACGTACTAAGGAAACGCTATCATAGTTTGCTGCCAAGCGCAAATATTATTTTATTTAGGGCGCGTAATTGTAATTAGCGGGAGTTTCAAAATACTTGGTTGGCCGTGGATTCCCGATCGGAGTCGGGAATGACAAGCATAAAGAGGTCGGGAATGACAAACGTTAGGGGATGAGTAAACTATGCTAACTTATTGAAATTATGCCGCTCGGCGCAGATAGCTTCTGACTTGGCGGGTAAAATTCCGAAAATAATTTTGATTGGATAATTGGTCGTAGACAATATTCCAATTTTTTATCTTGCCGTGCGTCAATATATTATGAAACTCTTCCAGAGTCTCCAATCCATCCGCTAAGGCGTTATTAATAATGCCTTCTTTAGCTAATTGTCTAAATAAGCCCTCATATGTATTAGGCAACCCATGGCCCGCAGTTACTGTCAATAAGCTACAGGTTGTCATAGCCGCTTCCAATGCACCATGTAGATTTCTCTCCGCCAGGCGTTGGAGCTCATCATCGGCCAGAAAGTCCTCCAGCGAACAATCTTCTATCAATACCAGCGCTTCGGTGAATCTGTCCAACTCGCGCAGTTGCGTATTGATTCGATTTAAAGAATTATCTTTATTGATATGTCCCCGCAAGCCATCACCCCATTTCCTAAATTACCGTCTTGGATTTTTCTATCCCATTCGGTCTTTTTAAAAACATCCAATAGGGTCAGATCTTCAATCTTGACAATTTGTAAACGGGGTCGAGAGGAAGTTAATGCAAAATAAAAAAGCATAGTGGAACGTGGATTCCCGATCGGAGTCGGGAATGACAAACATAAGTGGGTCGGCAGTGACAAGCATAACGAGGCAGAGGATGACATCTTCTATTCCCCTTTGATTAAGCGCATCCCTTGCGCCAACTCATAAAATTTATCTTCACTGAAAACACCGATTTTTCTAAGCCGTTTGTAGCGTTCGTCCGCCAATTTTTCACCGTCCCAGCCGGTCAACTCTGTTAACGCCGCTAGTAATATTTCGTTTAACTGGGCCGCAACTGATAATACTTCACCGCGCAAACCTCCGAGCGGCTCTTTGATAATGCCGTCGATTAATTTAAATTTAAATAACTTGTCCGCTGTCAAAGCCAGAGCGGCCGCGGCCTCCGGCGCGTGAGCTGAATCTCCCCATAAGATACTGGCGCATCCTTCCGGGGTGATAACTGAATAATAAGCGTTTTCCATCATAAATACGCGATTGGCCACACCTAACGCCAAGGCGCCGCCGCTGCCCCCCTCACCAATATTTATAGCTATAACCGGCACCTTTAAACCGGCTAAAATCCTTAAATTATTCGCTATAGCTCCCGCTTGACCGTGCTCCTCCGATTCAATGCCGGGATAAGCACCGGGGGTATCGATAAAACTAACTACCGGCAAGTGGAACTTGGCCGCCAGGCGGAACAAGCGCGCGGCCTTACGATAACCGCTCGGATGCGGCATACCGAAATTATGCTCAAGTTTATCTTTGATTTTTCGGCCTTTTTCATTACCGATTACCATTACTCTAAAGTTATTAAAGTTAGCCAAGCCACCGATAATCGCGCGATCATCACCGTAAAGCCGATCTCCCCTAAGCTCAATAAAATTTTGAAAGAGTTCACTCAAATAATCTAAAAACTGCGGGCGTTCCGGATGACGCGCCAACTGAATTCTCTGCCATGGAGTTAAATTACGATAGACACGGACCTTTAGCCGGTCTATCTCTTGTTCCAGACGTAATATCTCCCGGGCATAGCTTTTTTTAGTCGAGGACGGATTTTTCTTTAAATCATTTAAATGCTTTTCCAGCTCAACTATCGGGTGCTCAAAATCAGCTATATATTTAGGCATTGGCTGCCTCCCCCAAAGTCAACATCGCCAACAAAGTGCTGACGGTTGATTTTAATCGGCCACGCTCCACGACCATATCTATCTGGCCGTTTTTTAGCATAGACTCAGAGCTCTGAAAGCCTTCAGGTATTTTCTTCTTTATAGTCTGTTCAATTATACGCGGTCCGGCGAAACCGATTAACGCTTGCGGTTCCGCGATGATAATATCAGCCAGTGAAGCAAAACTAGCGGTCACGCCACCCATAGTCGGATTGGTCAGAATACTAATATAGGGCAACCCAAATCGTTGATATCTACCAATCGCGGCACTGGTCTTAGCCATCTGCATCAACGAGAAAACGCCCTCTTGCATGCGCGCCCCGCCGGAAGAAGTTACTATTATCAAAGGCAGCTTTTCAGCTATGGACAATTCAATCAAGCGCACAATTTTTTCACCAACGGCTGAGCCCATACTGCCGCCGATAAAATTAAAATCCATTACCGCCAAACCTACGGTGACTCCGTTAATCTTTCCTCGACCGGTTATGACCGCTTCTTTTAATCTTGACTTCTTCTTAGCTCTTGCCAGACTGGCGGCGTAGGTTTTCCCGGCCTTAAATTTTAAAGGGTCTTTAGCTGATAAGCCTGATTCCGTCTCTCTAAACGTCTCCGGGTCCGTTAACAGTTTGATCCGCTGCCAAGCAGATAATCGATAGTGATGGCCGCATTCAGGGCAAACAAAGTGATTGTCAAAGAGTTCCTTTTGATAGATGATTTTATTACAGTCGGCGCATTTTGACCAGATACCCACAGGTACTGTCCGTTTGCTGGTTGGCTGTTTTGGAGACCTGATTTTCTTTTTATTAAACCAATCCCTTATCGGCATCTTTTCTTCACCTACCTGGACCCATCATTAGAAAGCGCCGCTATAATTTCCCGGCTAAAGCTTGAGACGGAACTCACTGCGTCATCGATTGATTTCGCTTTATCGATTATATTAATAAAAGCGCTACCGATTATTATACCCTCAGCGACCTCAGATCGGAAGAGCACACGTCTGAACTCCAGTCACACTGATATATCTCGTATGCCGTCTTC
>CAJVYJ010000206.1 GCA_913009475.1 uncultured Actinomycetes bacterium
GACTGGAGTTCAGACGTGTGCTCTTCCGATCTGGCCCTTTAATCCGAAACAAGTATACTCTGAACCGTCCAACTTAAAGTGATAAGTCGGGATGAAGCCTATTTTTTTAGATGTATTCTTTTTTTTGGAAAGCATTTCGGCAATGCGTCGGGCCGCTATTGCTTTCTCACTGATAATTAGTACTTTCATGGCATCCGTCTCTCTTTTTAGATATTTGTTAAATCTTAGTGCCCAAGTGAACTACTATATAAACTATTATTAATAGTAATAAATGAGACTGTTTAATAATTCAAAATCTTAAATAGTTATCCTATAAATGATGCTTTTTGTTATTCCCGACCTGATCGGGGATCAAGCTGTCTATCATACCTTTTGACATCAGGTGTAATCTCTTGATTCCCAGTCGAGCAATGACAGACATACCTACATATTCAATATTAAACAGTCACTATATTGATTATTATAAACAAAAATGAGCCTATAAAACCGTATAACAATAGATAACAGCCTCATATATTATCATAAAATCTGTCGGCGGCAAGTAGTTTATAAAGTGTTACCACCAGCGCACCATGAAAAGTGTCAATTCATAGAGGAGTATCATGATCGTGCCGAGTATCAGCATCGGCGGCAGGCTCCAGTCAGGTGTGGCGATAGCGGCGATTACTAGAAGGGTAATATAAGCAACGCGCCAATTTTTTCTTAAGCTTTCACGGCTGACGATTTTTAGCTTAATCAGGGCCATTAGAGCTACGGGTGTCTCAAAAGCGACGCCAAAAGCCAGTATGAAGAGTGTAATAAAGCTGATAAAGTCACTGACATTCAACAATCTTACCAACTTGCCTTCGTCTTGGACTAACAGCCACTCAACGCCGATAGGTATTATATAGAAGTAACTGAAGATAGCGCCGGCGAAAAATAATACCACTAGCAAGAAGACCATAGGATAGATTATCCTTTTTTCCTTACCTTTTAAGGCGGGTGCCAGGAAGGCCAATACTTCATAGAGGACGATGGGCAGCGCCAAAAAGAAACCGGTCAGAACCCCCAGTTTAAACTTGACCATAAAAGGTTCCATAATACCTCTGTAGGTAAGGGTTATCGCCGGTAGTTGTTGTTTTAAAATTCCTAAAATATCCATGGCGAAGTAATAGCCTATGCTGCTGGTTATTAGTAAGGTGATTACAATTATGAGCAGGCGTCGACGAAATTCATCGATGTGGTCGAAAAAGGTCATGCGCTGTTCAGTCAAAGTTTCTCCAAAAGGGTAAATTTTAATTATCATAGCAGCATACTTAGACTCTAGCAACAAGGAAGAGCGTATTATAGTTTAAATAATTAAGTTAAACGATAAGAGATTTTCTTAAACGGAGGGTAGTTTTGTTTAGAGGGCCTTGCGTCAGTTCGACCTTATCGATCAGGGCGGTTATAAGTGAGAGCCCATAGCCCCGGTCTCTTGGCTCTGACCAGACGATCGGGGTGAGCGCGGTCAGCTCCAAGTCACGTCCCGAGCAGCTTATATCAATACATATCTCATCATTGTATATATTAATAACCAGATTGACGGTAGACTGTTCGACGGCTTTAGTCTGCAGCATAATATTATTGTAGACTTCTGATATCGCCAACTTTATATCTTCGACCACCTCTTCATCGTCGGAGATATTTCTAACTAATCCGCCAATGGTTAAACGAGCTAAACCGACATATTCACTCTTGGCTGGAATAACTAATCTGATTTTACTTTCTGTTGGTACTTTTTTAGACACCTTGAAGGGCCTGGCTTTCAGTCTCAAAAATGGGGAACACTTTTACCAAACCGGTAATGCGAAAAATCTTGAGAATATTTTCTTGAGTACATACTAAAGCAATCGCGCCGTCATGGGAGCGGACTCTTTTTAAGCCTCCGACTAAAACGCCTAAGCCGGAACTATCCATAAAATCAATGTTTTCCAGATTGACAATGATTTTAAATTTGCTTTGATCGACCAAGTCGATAAGCCTGCTTTTTAATTTTGGGGCCGTGTAAACATCTACTTCGCCGTCAAGCTTCAATATTACCGCTTCTTCCTTTTCTTCCACGTCTATTTTTAAATCCAAAATCAACACCTCCATTTGTCTAAGCCGTTTTTTTAAATCGGCTTAAAATCTCAATGACTCTACTATCATTGACCTGAGCAAAATTTTGGTAGTGCCGGCCAACGGCATAAAACAAGGTCGGTATCTCCAAACAAATAACTTCATCTGCTTCTTGCTCAACCAATTCAACCGTATGGCGCGGTCCCACTGGAACCGCAAATACTATTTTTCGCGGCTTTTTTAATCTGGCCGTTTTTATGGCTGCTCTGGCGGTAGCACCCGTAGCTAACCCATCATCTACAATGATAGCTATCTTACCAAATAACTTTATTTCTGGACAGTCACCTAAATATAATTGCCGACGCCGGTCGATTTCTTTTAACTCTTTAGCGATAACTTGGCGAATATAATCTTTTGATATCCGCAAATGTTGTATCAGAGCTTCATCAAGTATCACTTCATTAGGCCCGGCTACGGCTCCGATAGCTAATTCCTCATTTTGAGGCGCCCCCAGTTTTCGCGGAATAATTAAATCCAAAGGCGCATTCAGCGACTTTGCTACTTGTGCCGCTACAACCACGCCACCTCTTGGTATTGCCAAAACAATAATATCTTTCTTGGCAAACTGCGTCAACTTGCCGGCTAGCTTGCACCCCGCGTCAGCGCGATTCTTAAACACCCTCCTTTCCCTACCACCTTTCACTATGAAAATAGGTTTTAGATAATCAATTAATGATAATCAGTACAATAGAGTCAGAATGATTTCTTTTCAATAATATCTTCTTACCAAATCTTCACTTAATTCAAACATAGGGGATGTGGGGGCGGGCCTTTTATTTGCTTGGTTGATTTGCACGGTGCTAATTTTTCGACACTGCCTGGAAATCCGTTAAAAACGTTTTTTCAGGAGATCGGAAGAGCACACGTCTGAACTC
>CAJVYJ010000207.1 GCA_913009475.1 uncultured Actinomycetes bacterium
TTTTTTTTTTAATGCTCCGGCGACCACCGAGATCTACACTCTTTCCCTACACGACGCTCTTCCGATCTAAGCGTATCGCAAAAAATAACCTCATCGCTGTTGGCCTCACCGATAGGGATTAAATTCGTTAATATAATGCTACACATTACCCAACCGGTTTATTCTTCCGGTAAAAAACTGATGGGAATTGATAAAACCAGCGAAAAAAAAGTAGCGCGACATGAAATTTAAATCAAAAGTTTTAATATGAGAATTCTCTTTATAGCTCCGTCATATAAACCTTACCTGGGAGGCGTTGAACGAGTATTGGAACAGATATCGCAGCGACTGGTGAACAATGATAAAATCGCTGATGTCGGTCTACTGACTACTAAATTCGATTTCAATAAACACCCACCGAAATTAAGGCGGGACTTACCTGATTATGAGATTATCGATGGGCTTAAAGTCTATCGTCGCCGTTTTTTTTTAAAGAAGTTGCCGTTATTTTATCATTTGCCGGCCGGTATATTCACACCACTTAATGATGTTTTTAAAGATTTTAGACCTGACGTAATTCACTTTTTATTCAGTGAATGGTACGGAGCCAACTATTTTATTTATCGCCAAAGTCGCGATTGCGCTCATATATTTACTTATTTTTATCATCCTTTTCCAGGCTGGCAAAGCCTGCCGATGCGATTATTAAACAGGCGTTTATGCGATCGAGTTGATTATGTGCATGTAGTCAGCGATCAAGCCGAGAAACATGTGAAAAATGATTTTGGTTTGCCGGCCGCCCGAATCAAACAACTGCCGCTTGGGGTAGCCGAGCATAAGCCCATAATTGCTAAATCCGTTAAAAACGGTGAAGCTTTAACAATCCTTTCAGTTGGGCGACTTTCGTGGTCCAAGGGCCAGTTGGAACTGGTTAAAATATTCGCTCGGCAATACCAAGATTTTAATCGGCCCGTCCGTTTAGTCCTGGTCGGCGGCGACGGCGGCATGCGCGCGATAATCGAGGATTTCATTAAAGATAATAGTCTCGAGCAAGTGGTGGAAATGACCGGATTTGTCGATCAAATTAAATTAGAGGAACTTTATCGCCAGGCTGATATTTTTTGTCTGCTTAGTCAGGTTGAGGCTTATGGATTAGCTTTTCTGGAAGCCATGAGCTTTGGCTTACCGGTAATCGCTTACGACCTGGCTGCCGTGCACCAAGTGCTGACCGAGGGAGCGGTGTTGGTCGATCCGAAAGATGCCACGCAAACGGAAGCAGCCTTGCGCCAATTAGTAACGAACGATAAATTAAGATTAAAATTGTCGCGCGCGGCCGGCGACCTGTTCACTCGGCAGCCAACCTGGGATGAGGTAGCCGACGAATTAATTTTACTTTATCAACAAGCGCTATCCAATAATAGGAATTAATATTGAAAATATTGATCATATCACCCTTTTTCCCTTACCCGACTGATTCCGGTGGGAAAACCAGGCTTTATAATTTAATTAAAAAAATGTCGGCCACACATGAGATCACATTATTATGCTTGATTTTAAAAAATGATATAAATTACATAGATCAATTAACACCCTTTTGTCACCCGGAACCTGTGGAGATAGAACCAATGAATGAGCGGAAAATATGGGGAAAAGAATTTTGGCTTAATACCTTTTTAAGAATTAGAGCCATAAGCCAAGGGCTGCCTGTTTCGTTGGCGGGTTTTATGAATAATAGATTTAAAAATCAGCTTGACCTATTATTGAAAAATAATGAATACGACATCGTCCAATTTGAATACAGCCAAATGGCGGGATACGCGAAACAACTGCCGAAAAATACGATTAAGGTTCTTTCAATTATTGAGTTAGTGCAAATAACAGCTGCGCGCCAAAGACAAATCGCGACGGGATTAAAAAAACAATATTACCGCCTTGATCATTATTTTAAAAAACGGTTCGAGAAAACTATTCTATACCAATTTAACGCTGTTTTAGCGTTGTCCGAAAACGATAGGGAGATAATTACCGGGATCGCGCCGAACGCGAAGGTATTCATAATACCGAATGGTGTCAGCCGTTCACTATTGTCTATTCAGCCCAAGCATCAAACCGGCCCCCGGCTGCTCTTTATCGGCGGCACCTCTCATCGTCCCAATGTTGACGGTTTATCATTTTTTTTGGCTAAATGTTGGCCGGGCCTAAAACAACAATTCCCCCAACTTAGATTGAGAGTGATCGGTCGTGGTTGGCATAAGTATGGTTGGCTTGCGAACAATGACGCTATTAAGATAACCGATTACGTTGAAAAGCTGACTGATTGTTATCGAGACGCGACTCTATTTATCGCTCCGATCAGGATCGGCAGCGGTACCCGATTAAAAATTTTAGAAGCTATGGCGGCCGGATTGCCGGTTGTTTCCACTGCTATCGGCTGTGAGGGCTTAAGCGTCGAAAACGGGCGACAGTTATTGATCGCCGACGAGCCTGAGGCTATCGTTAAGGCAATTGCCGCTCTGCTTACCAATAATAAACTGGCGTTAAAACTCGGCGCCGAAGCCCGCCGGCACATTGAAGCTGATTTTCTATGGCCGGCAATCACTGATCAATTAAACTTGGCATATGAAAAGCTGCTAAAACTTAATAAGGGTGAGATTTATGTTTAAGAAATTTACCTTGGATAGAATAGCTAAAGGTCTAACCCATCCGGCAAAAACAGCTAGAACTATCAGGAAAGATCTGGCCGCCAATATAGCTTTAAAATTTGGCAATGGTTATAGTCCACCACCGGAATTAATTGTTATCGCCCTGAGTAATCGCTGTAATTTGCATTGTCAAATGTGTCCGCAGTGGGGCAAGAGGGGAACATCCAAACAGTTATCGAGCGACGAATTGAACCGCGAGCTTACCGAGATCGGAAGAGCGTCGTGTAGGGAAAGAGTGTAGATCTCGGTGGTCGCCGTATCATTAAAAACAAAAAAAGAAAAAATAAAACAAAATATACATGCGCTTCTACCA
>CAJVYJ010000208.1 GCA_913009475.1 uncultured Actinomycetes bacterium
AATTCCAGACGCCTCTCTTTAATAAAGAGGCCCAGCTGTTTTCGCATATTAATAATAATATAGCAGGGATGTTAAGAAAATGGTAAGAAAATGTTCAATAAATAATGATTGACTAATCAAGCGGTATGGAATATTATTAAAGCAGTACTTATGAAAGATAAAATGAAAAAATTAAAATATCAAAGAATTAGAGCGGGGTTGACCCAGGCCGAGTTGGCGTTATTGATGGGTGTTAGCCGGACAACCGTTGTAATGGTGGAGACCGGTAAACAGTCGGCCAGTCCGAGATTTCGCAAAAAAGCTTTGTGGGCTTTGCGGGTAACATTTTCCGACTTGACGTTGGATGATATTTTCTAACAGTAGATAAAATAGGGGAGACTATGAACTTAAGAATAAAAGATAAAAATTCCAAAATCAATATGGATGTCAGGCTTGACTTAGAATATGCTTTACAACAATGTGAACAATTAAAAATAGAAATTAATCAGCATGAAAATGATCTTGCCTATAAATATCCGGTTTATAAGTTGTTAAATGAAGCAGATGCCGGCCGAAAGGTCACTGATTATAAGCGGCTGTTATCGGCAGCCGAGAATTCCGGAGCCTATAAATCCCTAGAATGGTTCTCGCTATATCTTGCCATTGCTCGTAAAGATGTCTGGCATGAGGTGGCAACTTTAATTTGTATGCAAAATAATAGATGCCATGATTTTATCACTATAAATAATAATGGAGCGAGTGAGACGGTTTGCAGGCATTGTGGTTGCCGATGGTAACAAATGAGCGTAGGGGGGAGAGCTTGAGAGTGTAAATGACGACCGGGGACAGAAGACGGGAGACCGAGGAAAAAAATGCCTGTCATTCTCAGCTCTCCTACGTTTGTCATTCTCAGCTTGACTGGGAATCCACGTTACACTGCGCCTTTAAATGCTCATGTTTTTATCTCTTCCAGCGTTTGCGGATCTGGCATCTTTATTAGGTAGTGCGTGTTTTTCCATGGATCCCCGATCAGGTCGGGAATGACAGTGGGAGGATAGAGCGTAGAGGGGAGAGGGTAGATGTTAAATGCGAGTCGAAAGTCGAAAAGTCTAAAGTCGAAGGCAAGTAAGGTTGGTCGGGGATGACAAGTGGAATATAGGGCGCGGGAATGAATCTATTGTTAAACAGTATCAAACTGAAGATTTGATTCCAATAAGTTTAACTGGACAGCCTAACGGAAACGTATTGAACGTGAAGTTATTGTCGCCGAATCTATTATGAGGAGATGAGCCAACCGCGGTTATGAAGATATTTATTGCTTTTCCTCCGGTCAACGTAGGTAAAAATGAAAAAAATTCTTATATTGATGGCAGGTTGGGGCGAGTTTCCGGCTATCCGGTGGTCGCCGCTTCCGCCGCGACGTTGCTTGAGGCAAAAGGTTACGATGTTACCTGGGTTGACGCGGCTACGGAGGGCTGGTCTTATGATAAGTTCATAAAATATATTACAGATAAGCAGCCTGACGTGGTTGTAATCCAAACAACGACTCCGCTGATAAGACAAGATTGGCGAACTGTTAATGACATAAAAGCAGTTGGCACCGGCGCCGGTAAATTAAAAGTGGTATTAATGGGTGATCACGTGACGGCTTTGCCTGAGGAATCTTTTATCAACAGCAAAGTAGATTTTGTCTTAACCGGTGGTGATTTCGACTTATTGCTCTTAAATATCTGCACGCAATTGGACTCACGCGGTCACGGGATGGAGCTGAAATTTGAACCGGGAATTTGGTATCGCGACGGCCGTGATATCAGCAATACCGGACGGTTTAAGCTAAATCATAATCTTAATCGGTTGCCATTTATTGATAGGGACTTAACCAAATGGTGGCTTTATAATAACATTTCCAACTTTAAAAATGTCCGCCGGAATAAGTGGGAGTATCGACTTGAAGATAAAAGAGATCGGCCGCGTATCCACAAAGAACATTCTACAATCGCTTTTACTATGGCCGCGCGTACTTGTGGTTGGGGCCAAAACTCTCTGCTCTCCCAGTCGGTTCTTTATCCGGAAAATAGACCGCATTTACGCAGTTCATCTAATTTATTAAATGAGATCGGCCGGCTGATAAATAAATACAGTGTGGATGAAATAATTGACCTTAGCACCGTATTTCCTTGCGGCAGTTGGCTGCGCGCTTTTTGCGAGGGGATGATAAGCAGAGGCTATCATCAAAAAGTTAAACTGGGATGCAACGCGCGAACCTCTGTTTTGTCCGGTGAAGATTGGCAACTGATGCGTCGAGCTGGTTTTCGATGGATATCTTTTACCGAACAACAGGTTTTTGAAGAAGCCCCTGTGGCCACCGGCGGCGCCGGCATGGATAATGCGCCGATTTTGGCTGTTTTTCAAGGTAATTTTGCCAAGAAACAATTATTCAAAGATATTCGCGCGGCCAAGAGAGCCCGTCTAGCGACTCATCTGGTTTTGAGTTTCGGTTATCCCTGGGAGAGTGGAACCGAAACGTACAGAAAGGCGGACAGCGCTAAGCAGCTCCTAATCAATGGCTGGGTCGACTCCGTAAAAGGTAATATTGTTACCCCATATCCGGGTAGCCGGTTTTTTCATGTCTGCGAAGACCAAGGTTGGTTAAGGAGTAAAGAATGGGACCTATATAATAATCGGCGGATAATCTTAAATAACGCGCTGCCTGATGAAAATCTTTACCATTTAGTTGAAAATTTCACTCGTTCTCATTACCATACTAAATTTTTACTGCGTCGGATTACCGGCGATTGGTTGGCAAAAAAACGTTTTTTCTTTATCAGGCTGGCCCACAAGATGGTCGGCGCGCTTTCTCTTCGAGCCGACGATGAGATCGGAAGAGCGTCGTGTAGGGAAGAGTGTAGATCTCGGTGGTCGCTGTATCATTAAAAAAAAAAACTATTATTCTCTTCTCTTTTCCTTTTACACCGC
>CAJVYJ010000209.1 GCA_913009475.1 uncultured Actinomycetes bacterium
ATTATGAACAAACAAGGTTATAAGATCACCGGCACCGGAATGCCGAAAGGTTTCAATACGACTCTAAATAATTATACTCAGCCTTTAAAAGATCGGGGCAGCGAGTTGCCCCTCCAATTAGGCTTAAACACCAGCGCGAAAGGCGACAGGATAACCAATGTCGGTATGAGTACGGGCGGGCGTGAAGCCATGGATACGTATAAAAACCGTAAAGGTGAAATGGTAGCCGGCGCTTCGATGGTGGTATTTGATATGCCCTGGACATTAGTTATTGAGGAAAATGTCAAAGATGCTTTTGCGCCTATCATTCGTCTCAAGCAGATATTTATTTTTGCCGTAATCTTAATTACCATACTGGCCGGATTAATCGGTGCTTATATTGGCGGACGTATTACCAAGCCTTTAGATACGATTAATGAGGCTGTCGATAAAATCAGCTCGGGCGACTTGACCGCGGAAGTCGTTATAGCCGGAAGTTATGATGAATTAAGTGCTTTAGGCCACAATATTAATAAAATGGTTGGTAACTTGCACGATATTACCAGTAATGTAACACAGGCGACGAATGCGCTCAGCTCTGCTTCTTCGGAGATATTCGCCGCCGCCAGCCAGCATAATGTCAGCGCTACGCAGCAGGCGTCATCTATCAGCGAAGCCTCTACCACCGTTGATGAGGTGCGGCAAACAGCCGAGCAAACAACGGATAAGGCACAGTCGGTAGTGAAGCTGGCGGAAAAGACAGCGGATATATCTAAAACCGGACAAGATGCTATAGAGAATACTATCGACGGTATAAATAGGATTAAAGGTAATGTTGAATCTATTGTTGAAAATACGCGTATCCTATCAGAACATACACAGCAGATAGGCGATATTGTCAATACGGTCAACGATTTGGCTGAACAATCGAATTTACTGGCGTTAAACGCTTCCATCGAGGCAGCCAAAGCCGGCGAGCAAGGCAAAGGCTTCTCGGTTGTGGCCACGGAAGTTAAAAATTTGGCGGTACAGTCGCAATCAGCAACCGCGCAAATCCAATCAATTCTGGAAGATATTCAAAAAGCCACTAATAATGTTATTTCATCGACCGAGGTCGGCAGTCGGGATACGGAGATCGGTGTGAAATTGGCGATTGAGGCCGGGGAGACCATTCGTAATCTCTCGAACGGCATTAGTGAATCGTCAGTGGCGGCTCAACAAATAATGGCATCAGCCCAACAGCAGTTGGTCGGTATGGACCAGATCTCCATAGCGATGGCGCAAATCGGTCAAACTACCAATCAGGCTTTGGCCAGTACCAAGCAGACCGAAGGGGCTGCTAAGAAGTTAACTTCCTTAGGTGTGGAACTGAAAGATTTAGTCGCGATATATAAAGTTGACGGCGCGAATATCAAGCCGGATAAGCTAAAACAGCCGGTAGACGATATTAAAAATAACGCGGCCTAGAGATGTTTTAAGATATTGGTTTTGGGAAAACTCGATAAGTAAAAGTAAAAGTTTCCGTATCGAGGAGGGGTAATATGTCAGAGGTAAAGTGTACGATTTCCAATTGTGAGTATTGGGGTTCGGAAAATCAGTGTGAGGCGGAGGAGATACTAGTGGCCGCCGGACCGCCGGAGACCCAGGAGCATCATTCGCCAATGGTGGCGGAGAGATTGGAACAGACTCCGGTCCAAGCTGATTTGCAGACTCATTGCCATACGTTTGAGTCTATGTAATAAAAAATATTTAAATGAACTTAAAAAGCGGCTGCAAGGCCGCTTTTTTTATATATAAAGACAAAAAAAGATAAAATCTTTGACAAGCTTATTATCAGCATTTATGATAGTAAGTCAGCAAAAAAAACCGTTTAATACAATTTTGGAAGTAACTATGTGTAGATTGAGCGCGATAACAGCAGATGAATACTTTTCGCCGATGGAAAATATCATGGCCCTTGAGACTATGAAAGAAGGGCATGATGGTTCCGGTTTAGGGCTGATGTTAAAGAACTTAGGCGGGGTTTTCGAGCAATACAAGGAGTATCCGCTTCTCTCAGGCATCTTTACCCGCGATGGTCTTACTAACCTGGAAGCTTATATGAACGAGCAAGGTTTTGAGGTTATCTTTGAATGGGAACCTAAAATAGTACCGAAAACCAATATCGTCCGCCGCGAACATTATATTACGATTGCGTATGATTATCCGGACGGATTTCGTCATAAGTCTTGGCAGGAAAAAGAAGAATTGCTGACATCGACCAGGATATCTTTACGCCATTTAGGCGAGCCGGATGGTTCTATGTTTATCTTTTCTTTCTATCCGGATGTGTTGACATTAAAAGAAGTCGGCGATCCCTTGGAAGTAGCCGAGTTTTTTGGGTTGGATAAAAGCGATGATTTAAAAGCTAAAATTATTCTCGCGCAGGGCCGGCAAAATACTAATTATGATATCTATCTCTACGCTTGCCATCCCTTTTTTATCCAAGGTTACGGAACCATGACTAATGGTGAGAATACGGCTTTTGTGCCGATAAGAGAGTACTTGACCAGCCGCGGCAATCCGGCTTATATGGGCTACAACAGTGACAGCGAGGTATTTACGCACATATTACATTATGTCAATCGCTCGCTTGGTTATCCGCTTACTTATTATAAAGATGTTATTACACCGCTTAATAATAGTGAAATCGAAGGCCGTACCGATAAAGACGCGCTTAAGCTAATTAAAAACGCTTTGCGGCCGCTATGTATCGACGGTCCTAACTTAGTTATCGGCTTTACTCCCGACGGCACTGTCTTTATGGTCCAGGACGCTAAAAAATTACGTCCCGGGGAGATCGGAAGAGCACACGTCTGAACTCCAGTCACACTGATATATCTCGTATGCCGTCTTCTGCTTGAAAAAAAAAAAAAAAAACCCACACACCCCCCCCCTCCCCACCCCACACCCTATGTATCAGATCTCAGGACC
>CAJVYJ010000210.1 GCA_913009475.1 uncultured Actinomycetes bacterium
TTACTACTCTTTTTTTTTTTTTTTTTTTAATGATACGGCGACCACCGAGATCTACACTCTTTCCCTACACGACGCTCTTCCGATCTAAACCTCCTCTTTTTATGAGACCAAGCCTGTCGGTTATCTGGAACAGCCGGATTTTATTAACGCGGCGGTAAAAATCGAGACAACATTGTCCCCGCGCGGTTTATTAAAAGTTACTAAGGGGATAGAGAAGACGCTAGGGCGTGAACGAAGCGCTAAATGGGGTCCGCGTACCATCGATTTGGACATTCTTATTTTTGATGATATCGCTTTGGATGAGCCCCACTTGCGCTTGCCCCATCCGGAAATAAAAAACAGAGCTTTTGTTTTAACTCCTTTAGCGGAAATCGCAGGTGAACTTAGGCATCAGAGCGGCAAGACCATCAAGGAGATGTTGCAGATGTCGGACGATAAAAAGATGGTTAAAATCTATAAAAAATAGGTATTAATACTAAAGGGTAATAATTGGTAGACAAGTTACCGATTAAATAATTAGCGGTAGTGCTTATTTTTTATTGTTTGACAATATTTTAGTTTGTGCGTAGAAAAAGATTTATTGTTTTAAATGTCTAGCCAATGGTCGTAAATGGGGAAATAAGAACGATGATTAAGAAAAATACTCATAAAGTCAACAGTCGAGACGATAGGAAACAGCCGATAATCGAATCGCTGGAGATTCAAAGCCAAGGTCGCAAGCTTTTAGAGGTTCGTCAATTCGTGGAAAAGCTGGCCGCCGAATGTGGCTATAGCCAATCAGATATTTTTGACATAAAGGTATCGGTCGGAGAAGCCTGCGCAAACGCTATAGAACACGGTTCTCCCA
Source organism: uncultured Actinomycetes bacterium (assembly GCA_913009475.1). Taxonomy (GTDB): domain Bacteria; phylum Actinomycetota; class Aquicultoria; order CAJVYJ01; family CAJVYJ01; genus CAJVYJ01. Next base: position 848 of record CAJVYJ010000210.1, read on the forward strand.
GGGGTAAGCGTAATAGAATTAAGATTGTTTTTGAGTTTATCGATGATTGCGCCATCATCAAAATCAGCGATGAAGGTGTTTTTAAGCCGAGATTTCCGGCTCTGGATACACAACTGAACTACCGGGGGCGCGGCATACCTTTTATGTTGGCCTTAATGGATGATGTGGAAATCAAAGAGGGTGAGTGCGGGACGACCGTCCGCTTGGTAAAAATCAGAAATTGAACGATAAATGCTATACTTGTAGTTGTGAATAGAAAAAAGCTGTCAGTTGATTATCATTTACATACGAAACGCTGTGGACACGCCTCCGGAGAGATGCAGGAATTTATAGATAGGGCGCTTAGTCTCGGCCTGGATGAGATAGGATTCTCCGATCACTTGCCTCTTTTAAATCGAATCGACCGTACTTTATCTATGAGTTGGGACGAGTTCCCCTACTATTTGTCCGATGTAGCCAAGGTTCAAGAAAGAAATAAAAATATTAAAATAAAACTTGGCATCGAAGTGGACTTTATCCCTCGGTATCAAGATGAGCTGGCTAATATTATTGAAAATTATAAATTTGATTATGTTCTTGGTTCGGTTCATTTTTTAGACGGATGGGGGATTGATGATCGGCGCGATATATTTAATTATGAGAATTATGATATCAACGATTTGTATCAACGCTATTTTGCTCAATTAAGATTAGCGGCCGAATCAGGTCTGTTTGACATTCTGGCCCATCCCGATCTCATCAAGAAATATAACTTTAAGCCCGACTATAGTTTAACAGAGACTTATGAAAGAACAGCGGCCGCTATCGCGGCTGCTGATATCGCTATAGAGGTCAATAGCGCGGGCTTGCGTAAACCGGTTAAGGAGATATATCCCAGCCAAGAATTTTTAAATATTTGTACGCGCGCGGGCGTCCCGGTAACCATAGGCTCTGACGCGCATTGCCCACAAGACGTGGGCCGGGATTTTCAGCTGTTGTCGGATTCATTGGCCGAGGCCGGATATGATAAAATAGCGACTTATTCCCAAAGAAAAAGAACCATGCGTTCGATAGGCGGTAATGGCATATAAAATTAGACAGATCGTAAACGCGATAGAGAGACTGGCGCCGCTGTCTCTGGCTGAAGCATGGGACAACTCCGGTCTTCAGATCGGAGATATGGAGTGGCCCGTCAAAAAAATATTGCTGAGCCTTGATGTGAGTCAGGAGGTAGTCAAGGAAGCAGTTAGAATAGGCGCGGGATTGATAATCACTCACCATCCGCTGATTTTTCCAAAATTACGCACTATTGACCTCAATAAGACCCAGGGAAGGATTATTTGTGACGCGATAAAAGGTAATATCTCTATTTACAGTGCCCATACTAATCTTGACAAGGCCAAAGGAGGCGTTAATGATCAATTAGCGCTGGCCTTAGGTTTAAAGGATGTCAGTACTCTTCTTCCCGAGGAGAATAACCTATATAAATTAGTGGTTTTTGTTCCTAAAGCCGATGTTAAAGCGGTAAAAAAGGCCATAGGCGCGGTTGGAGCCGGGCTTTTAGGCAATTATTCCCATTGTTCCTTTTCGGCCTTAGGCGAAGGCAATTTTATGCCTTTAATCGGCGCTAAGCCGACTATCGGCATCGTAGGTCGCTTAGAATCAGTCGAGGAAGTCAAGCTGGAGGTCTTGGTTAGACGCGGTATGCTGAGTGCTACTATTAATGCCATGCTAAAATCGCACCCCTACGAGGAAGTAGCGTATGACATTTATGCGCTAAAAAATAAAGACACTTTTTTTGGTCTGGGACGAATAGGCGCTTTGGAAGAGCGGTTGGCGTTCTCTGATTTCATTGGTCTTTGCAGAAAAAAACTGTTATCGGAACCGCGTTGGGCCGGCGGCGTCGGAACTGTAAAAAATGTAGCTGTTTGCGGCGGCGCCGGCGCCGACCTTATCGCCTTAGCTCAAGAGAGAGGCGCGGACGTGTTAGTTACCGGCGATGTAAAATATCATGACGCTTGGCTGGCTAAAGATTTAAACTTTTGTGTAATTGATTGAGATCGGAAGAGCACACGTCTGAACTCCAGTCACACTGATATATCTCG
>CAJVYJ010000211.1 GCA_913009475.1 uncultured Actinomycetes bacterium
GGCTTTGGTCTTCTCTGGCATTAATGTCTCCTTATTGTTAAATATACTGGCTTTAACGCTGATTTTACCCAATCAAACCTCTTGGAAACGGGTAACTTTGGATCATCAGGTTAATTTTGTCAGGTTTTCAACTGGATCCAAGAACTAATAGTTGAGACGGCAAGCACTTTTACGCCACTTGTTTCTCCTCTTCCGTAAGCCAATCCCAAGCGGCTTCAACGTCATTGGTGTGGAAGTATTTTGCCTCCAGCGCGTAGAAATGACGGCAAAAGTCGGTCAGCCATGACTCCCAGCGCTTATCTCCAAGCACGGCCATTTTTTCAATCTTATGGCGGAACTCACGCCCGAAGTGAAAATCGGCATGCCAAGCGCTGGGTGGCTCCGATTTAAAGTCCGTCATATCCACCAGCAGATGTATTTCACCTTCGCGGTTTATGAGTCTCTTACATAATTGTCCCAGCTCCACATAGTCACCTTTACTTATAGCACCCGTTGCTCTGATACCGAGAATATTACCGGTGCTTTCATTCATTACTTCAAACATATTCCACACTCCTATAATGAAAGATAAAATATCCGATAAACCTGCATTTATTTTACCCAATACTCCGGCTTATAAAAGACAACCAGTCATAGAACAATTCTTAAGAATTGTTCTATGACTGGTCGGCAAAGAGAGCTGTGATTTTACTTATTGCTTGTTTTTTATCTGAACCGCGGATTAAAATAGTGAAAAAGGCGAGCGGCTATCTTTGTGCGCAACCGCCGTATTACTGGCCATATTATAAAAATAGGAAATGGTTCTTATTTAAGGGGTGGGTTATTAAATATCGGTTTATCGTATTTGTAGGGATAGTAATACTGGTGATATTGTCCGGTTGTGGTCGAGCGGTACTCAGTGAGAAGCAGCCTAAAACCAAAGCTAAAGTCGAAAGTGTAACTAGGGCCAAAGCTGTTTACTATGTTTCGCCGCACGGCAGTGATAAAGCTAATGGTCGCAGTATCGATGCGGCTTGGCGTACCCTTAATCACGCCATAGAAAAAACCGGCGCCGGTGGTGGGGAAATCAGAGTTTTGCCGGGCACTTATAGTGAGCATCTTGAAATCGATAAGGCGGGACGACGCCGTCCGCTGAAAATCATCGGCTTTAAAGGCCGTCCGGTTATGGAGGGAAGAAAGCGCTTGGCAATCGGCTTTTGGCTGACCAATTCTAAAAATGTCACAGTTGAAAATTTCGAATTCAGAAACTTCACTGATATCGGTATCGGTGCCGATAGTTGTAAGAACATCACTTTTCGCAATCTGATCATCCACAACAACGGCTTTAAGGTCCAATTAAAAGATTGGGAGCTCGAGGGCTACGGCATTCATATTGACGGTATTAAGGGTTATTTAATAGAAGGTAATAAAGTCTATCGCAACGGCCCCCGCCCTAAAGATTGGCCTGATAGGATATTGGGGACGGGCATCGATACTTTCGGCAGCCGCGACGGCATCATCCGCAATAATAAATCATATGAGAATATCGGCGGCGGTATTCTGGTAGAGGATAGCCGCGACATAATAGTCGAGAAAAATGAGGTCTATAAAAATGATCTAGACGCTACCCGTGATTATTGGTGGGACGGCGGTATTTGGTTGGACGGCGGCAAGAATGTCGTTATCCGCGACAACAACTTTCATGACAATATCGGCCCCGGCATCTTGATCAGCGATGAAGACAAGCAAAAACCCAGCGGCTATGTACTAAAAAATAATATCAGTAAAAATAATTATTTCGGCGTCTATATCTGGAATTTCGGTGTCAATCATTGGCCGAAAAAATCCATAATTTATCAATTAAATAATGATTTCACCGGCAACAAAGTTCAAAACATTATTATTCATGCTTGGGACTATGACCCTAAAACTCTAAAAGTTGGGAATATTTTTTAATATCGTCTACAAAATACATATTCTGGTTGAAACTTCCTAAGATTTCCTATATATTCTTAATTATGACATGGTTAAAGATAAAAGAAGTAGCGAACTATTTGCAATTAAGTGAGCGAACCGTATATAAACTGGTGCGCGAAGGCTCGCTGCCCGCGGCGCGAATCGGTGGTGTTTACCGGTTCGATAGCGAAGAGATAGATATATGGCTGAGAACAAAAAAGTCTCGAGCTAAACGAGTGCGTCCTTTGAAGATTCAAGGCGAAGAAGTCGCATGGGCTAAAATCAGCAAGGAACCGGATGAGTTGAAAAAGAGGTTGCTTTTTATAGGGTTGCTGACAGAAAAGTTATCACATCATTCTTCAAAACCGGTGATCGTTGGTGGAACCGCGGTCGAATTTTATACGGCCGGCGGTTATGCTACGGCAGATATCGACATCGCTTATCCCAGTGAATTGATAGATGAAGTAAAAGATAAATTAAATCTAATAGCCGAAGGGCGCTATTGGTATAACGAAGAGTTGGGTATCGTCTTGGAGGCCCCAATCGCCTTTGTTGACGCGGTCGCGAAGGAGCATTTAACTAAGGTCAAAATAGACGACCTGACTGTTTACTTGTTGGGTGTTGAGGATTTAATAATCGATAGGTTGAACGCTTTTGTGCATTGGCAATCAACCGATGATGGTAATTGGGCCAAAGAATTGATGGCAATTCAGGCCGAGGAAATTAACTGGTTTTATTTAAAAGATACAGCTGTGGATAATAAAGTAGATAAGGCTTTAATGAAAATGGCGGACGAATTGAACTTAAGGGACAAGTTATCTAATGCGAGTAATTGATTTTGATGAATATCAAAAAAAGCGGGCTACGTTTATTAGAACGCGGGTCAAATTGGGTCAAAAGCGGGCGCCGTCGCGGCGGCCCCGGGATGAGGCTGAACGCAGATCGGAAGAGCACACGTCTGAACTCC
>CAJVYJ010000212.1 GCA_913009475.1 uncultured Actinomycetes bacterium
TTTTTTTTTTCAAGCAGAAGACGGCATACGAGATATATCAGTGTGACTGGAGTTCAGACGTGTGCTCTTCCGATCTATTGGTAAAGACCATGGAAGGCCCGCAAAAAACCTCATCTTCTAAAGTCACGCCTTTATAAACTGAGACATTATTTTGAATTTTTACCCGGTCACCGATTAGCACGTCCGGACCTATAACTACGTTTTGGCCAATTTTACAGTTATCGCCGATTTTGCTGCCGCTTATTACATGGGTCACATGCCAGATTTTTGTTCCGGCGCCGATTTCCACATCTTTATCAATAAACGCCGACGGATGAGCGAAATACTTGGCCGATGTTTCTACCGGTACTTTGGCGGAATATTTCTCATCAAGCGCCCCTTGGCACTTCTGCAAGACATTCAAAACCCTTAAACCCTCGGCACCGTTGGTGCGCGGCTGCCGACGATTATCTATACACTCCAGAAAATGGCGGCACTCAGCTTTTAGAGGTTCCCCACTACTAATTTTTACAACTTCGGCTTCAGCCTTATTGGCTATGGGAATTTGATTTTTCCACTCAATCGTATGAGGGTATAGAAGCAGTTTATCTTCTTTCTCAATATCATTAAAGACCGCCATTTTTTTGTCGCCGACAACGACCAACATCTGCTCTTTAAACGGATGCAGCCAGGAGACAAAGATATGGGCCTTAACACCACTGGGAAAAGATAGTAGGCTAACAGTAACGTCGGTAATTTTAGGATGCAGGTAATTTCCACCTTGAGCTTTAACATTATCCGGCATCTCGCCCAGCAGCCCTAAAATAACGGAAATATCGTGGGGCGCGAACGACCACAATATATTCTCTTCCCGCCGGATTTTACCCATATTAAGCCGGTTGGAATAGATGTAGCGAATCCGGCCTAAGTCACCATTGTCAATAAGTTCTTTAAGCTTGAGCACGGCCGGATGATACCAGAGCAGATGGCCGACCATCAGTACTTTTTTTAGCTTATCAGCTAATTCCACCAGCTCCCGGCCTTCGGATACTGAAAGGCAGAGCGGTTTTTCCACAAAAACATCCTTCCCGGCTTCAAGGGCTTCTCTAACCAATCGACCATGCAAAACAGCCGGAGCCGCGATTGCGACCGCGCCGATATCGTTATTACTTAAAACCATATCAAAGGATTGATAGAGCTGAATGCCGGGATACTTTTGACCGAACGCTGCCAATGATTTTTCATCGGTATCGCAAACAGCGGCCAATACGCCCAGCTCATAAAAGTTACGTACTAAATTTTTGCCCCAGTAACCGGCACCGATAACCGCTACTTTAGAGGGATATTGTTGCTTTGGTTGCATTATTTTTTACTCCTACTAATATATTATGGAATCCCGCTTAAATCCCAAACCTAAAAAGGGGTCAGATCTTCACTTTTTACGATTCACCCCCACCCCAACCCTCCCCCGTCAAGGGGGAGGGGGAACGTAGTCCCCCTTTGACAAGGAGGAAGAAAAAATCTAAATCGCCACTACTTTATCGCTTTTATACTTAGCCATAGCATTTCTGGTATCAACTATGACCGGCGCTTTTTTTAGTACCAAGTCGTAATCGACATTGGAGTGGTCTGTAACGACCACGGCGGCGTCACTGGCAGCCAACAACTCCGCTGTCAGCGGCTGTGACTCTAAATCCATCCCGGGCAGAAGCGGCACAAACGAGTCATGGTAGATGACCTCGGCGCCCTTGGCGCGTAACAGTTCGATGATTTTAAACGCCGGCGACTCTCTGATGTCAGAAATATCTTTCTTGTAGGCTACACCCAGTAACAATATCTTGGAGCCCTTAAGGCTTTTACATTGCTCGTTTAAGGCATCGGCGATTCTTTGAATAACATAAAAGGGCATATTTTCATTAATTTTGCCGGCCAACTCGATAAACTCGGTAAAAAAACTGTGTTCCCGAGCTTTCCAGGAAAGATAAAAAGGGTCAACAGGGATACAGTGGCCACCTAAACCGGGGCCGGGCAAAAAACGCATAAAGCCAAAGGGCTTGGTGGAGGCGGCGTTGATGACTTCCCAAACATTGATGCCCAAGCGATTGCAGATCAGGGTCAACTCATTAACCAAGGCAATGTTGACATTGCGAAAAATATTCTCCAACAACTTGGCTAGTTCGGCTGCTTCCGTGTTCGTAACCGGCACAACTTCATCAACGACTTGCTCATAAAGCAGCGTTATATTTTCTAGGCACGCAGCCGTTAAGCCACCGACTATCTTCGGCGTATTTTTAATACTATATTTTTTATTGCCGGGATCAACCCGCTCCGGCGAATAGCCAAGATAAAAATCCTCACCGGCCTTCAGCCCGTTTGCTTCCAATATCGGCTTAACGACTTCCCTGGTCGTACCGGGATAAGTAGTGCTCTCTAAGATTATTAATTTATCCGGCGATAAATAATCGGCGATGGATTTAGAAGCTGATTTGATAAATGTTAAATCAGGTTGACGTGATTTTGTCAGCGGTGTCGGCACGCAAACGTTGATTATATCTAAATCTTTTATAACATCGAATTTAGTAGTCGCGGCAAGGCGACCGCTTTTAACAAAAGCGCGGATGACGGCGTCATCAACATCCTCGAGATAGCTGATGCCGGACTTGACCCCGTCGACCCGGTCGTTGTTGATATCGATGCCGATTACCTGATAACCGGATTTGACGAACTCCACCGCCAGCGGCAAGCCGGTATAGCCCAAGCCGACAATGCCGATTTTAGCGGTTTTGTTCTTGATTTTTTCCGCCAGCGTTACATCTTTTTTTCCTTCTGAATTAATATCCATCACCTTCCTAAATGGGGTCAGATCTTCAATCTTGACAATTCGCAATGGCACTACCAGGCCGTTTCGTAAAAATGGGGT
>CAJVYJ010000213.1 GCA_913009475.1 uncultured Actinomycetes bacterium
ATATTGACGTATGTTATTCAATTCTTTTTCATTGCGGATAATACGTTCATAATAGTTGCGTTGCCATACATTATAAATTATATTATTATTTCTCATCCATTTCGTAACGCCAATTTTAAAACCACGAATAATTGAACCAATTGTTTTTGAGGTTCCACATGGGTGAGGTTGTAGGGGCGAAAAATTTTTCGCCCCTACGTCATGGTTGATTATTAAAATACCATGAATATGATTGGGCATCACGATGAATTCATCCAATATTACATGAGGAAAATGTTTGGGGATATTTTCCCAGCATTTCTTTGCTTTAAATCCTACATTATTCAATATCATTTCACTATTGATAATTTCTCCGAATAAATATTTATGATTATTTGTGCAAACAGTCGCAAAATATGCTCCTATCTGCGTATAATTATATCCAGGCAACCGGATGGAATGCCGATTTTGAGTCACTCCGTCACCTCGTTCAGCATGGCCGCTATCTCCGCCTCGACAGCTTTTAAGTCGGCTTCTATCTCCGCCAGCGGCCGCGGAGGCACGTATTTATAAAAATAGCGGTTAAAGTTTAGTTCGTAGCCGACTTTAATCTTCGATTCATCGACCCAGGCATCAGGGACATAAGGCAACACTTCTTTGGCCATATAGTCGTTAATATCTTGGCCCAGGGGAACATTTTCATAGTCGCGCAGCTTGGTATCCGGCTCCGGGTTGCCGTTTTTATCGGTACAGACGTCGGCGCTTTCATCCCGCTCAGAAAGAGCGGCTAATATGGCTTTAAACAATGGCGCGGCCAGGGCTACGCCTTGATCTTTAAAAGCCGTCTTCATCGCGGTAACCCATTGCCCACGGTTTTTAACTACTCCCCGGCTTTCCATCATCTCAAGCGCCCTTAGAATTGCCGCTTGCGTTTTTCGTCCGGCCTCTATCTCCGCCTGTATCGCTTTTTCATCTTTGCGTTTTTTTGATGTAGCTAATTTTTTGAAAGCGTTGGTTTCTTTAAGTATATCAAGGCGCTCCAGGGTAGCGGCAAAGTTGAGTTTAAGCGGCCTCTCCACTGTTATCCGGTTATAGCCGAACTTCTCATTATTAAATACGCGGGCATATTCGCCGGCTTTAAACTCACCGTAAAGTCTGACTATATCGGCACGTTGCTTTTCGCCTATCTCATTTCGTTTGTTGCCTAAGCTTTTACGCATCTTTTGGAAAAAGTTAGTGGCACTTATGAGCTGAATTTTACCTTTTCTTCCTGGTTCTTTTCTATTGGTAATTATCCATAAGTAAGTAGAGATGCCGGTGTTGTAGAAGAGTTGTTCCGGCAGGGCTACAATTGCTTCCAGCCAGTCATTCTCTATTATCCACCGTCTTATCTCGCTCTCGCCCGAACCGGCCGCACCGGTAAATAGAGGTGAGCCGTTAAAGACAATTGCCAGCCTGGTGCCGCCAGCCTTAGGTGGCTTCATCTTACTTATCATGTGAAGTAGAAAGAGTAATGCACCGTCACTTACGCGCGGCAAACCGGGACCAAACCTACCGCCAAAGCCTTGTTCCTCATGCTCTTTTTTAATGAAGCTTTGTTGCGGCTTCCACTCCACGCCAAACGGAGGGTTAGCCAGCATATAGTCGAACTCCTCGTCGGGAAAAAAGTCATTGGTGAAGCTATCACCGAAACGGATGTTATCCAGGCTTTGGCCTTTTATCATCATATCCGAGCCGCAAATAGCATAAGACTGGGGATTAAAGTCTTGGCCGAACAGTTCAAGTCCGGCATCCGGGTTAAGTTCTCTTAAATATCCATCTGATACCGAGAGCATCCCGCCCGTACCGGCAGCGGGGTCATATAAAGTTTTAACGATGCCCTTAGTCGTCAATACATCACTATCAGGTGAATAAAGCAAGTCCACCATCAAGCGGATGACTTCGCGCGGGGTGAAGTGGTCACCGGCTTCTTCATTACTGGCTTCGTTGAATTTCCGAATTAATTCTTCGAAAATATAGCCCATCTCTATATTTGAGACAGCGTCGGGATGAAGGTCGATATCGGCGAATTTAGAGACGAGCAGATAGAGCCGGTCGTGTTCATTGAGCTTGGCAATTTGTTCTTCGAAACCGAAGTGGTCAATTATATCCTGGGCTTTGCTGGAAAAACCTCTTATGTAGTTGATAAGATTATCGGCAATATGATTAGGGTCGCCTTTTAGTTTTTCAAAAGTAAAACGGCTGATATTATGGAACTGTTGCCCGGCGACTTTATTAAGCATAGGCTCCAAGTTCTTGAGCGGGCCGCCCTCAAGGCTTTTGGCCTTAGCTAATACCGCCGCTTTGGTCGGTTCTAGAATACAGTCCAGGCGCCGCAGCACCGTCATCGGCAGCATTACGTCTTTATACTGGTTAGGACGGTAAGGACCTCTTAGAAGTTCAGCCACCGACCAGATGAAGCTGACTGTACTACTGAAATTTTTCAAGGGTATATTCTCTTTCTGCTGCCGGTTGCTGTGTTTTATTATTATAGTGGGTCAGCGTCTATTTTTAAATAGATAAAGCAAAAAACGCGACATTCCCCAATCTCCCCCAGCCCCTCTTTAGCAAAGAGGGGAAAACTAAAACATGTTGGGCCATGGATTCCCAGTCAAGCTGAGAATGACAAGCATAGTGGTCGGAAATGACCGAGAAATATAATGCTACCGCTTGGCGGCTAGAGGTCCGGCCGAAAAGTACCGTCGGCCGATCATTAAGGAGAACGTGGCCGAAAGCGTGAGATGCCGGAGGCTATCTAATTATTCCCGACGATAGCGAAAATTCAGAGGACGAGCTAATTGGCAAGACGCAAGGGCGACGCGTAGCGATAGCTACTCGGAGAAATTGGAACAAAGCCAGCAGCCGTCATAC
>CAJVYJ010000214.1 GCA_913009475.1 uncultured Actinomycetes bacterium
CGCCCAAAGACCAGAGTGATTTGTTGGATGACAGCGAATTTAACGATGAAAAAATGGTTATGATCGGAGAGGAGGTGCACACTAATTAATTAACTGGGTTGTTTCATTTTTGTTGACAACTTCCGCGGAGCAAAATAATTAGGACATTAATAAATAAATCCGGAGCCATTCCAACCGACTCCGGATTTATTTTTGTACAAAAATTACAACATGACAAGCTTCGTTTAGAAAAATTAAGCAATCAGAAAATATACTCCGCCTAAAACCGCACCGAAAATTATATGGCCGACAACAATGCCCATCGGCGTCATTTTGCCGGCGTTGACACCAAAAAAACCGGGTGCTTCCAGCTTACCGGCCTTAATCGCCGGATGCGTCGCGCCCATCATCGGCATCATCACCGCGCCGACACCCAGACCGTGAAGTAATCCGATTATGGCGCCGTATAACCAACCGCTGGTTGTCCCGAGAAAGTTAAAGATTAAAACATAAATAATAGCGAAGACAATTCCCGCTACAATAATAGCTAACGCGTTCATCTTTCCCTCCCCCTCTCCTCTTATTTGCTGATTACTACCAGCCAACTTATTATACAAACGCTTGATTGTCTATTAAGCAAACGAAATCTTATCAAATAATTTACCCAAAACCTATTTTATCAAACTGATTACGCTTGTATGTGAGATAAATAACAATTAAGGGTTGAGAGTTGAGAAAAGTTAGGGGTAAGGCGGATGGGTGACGGGGTAAGGAAAACATTGTAGAGACGTTGCATGCAACGTCTCATAAGTGCGTTAGAACGTAAAACGTGTAGGGGCGGAGTTTATCTCCGCCCGTGAAGATAATTAACAGCCTCCGGGACCTGTCGCCACGGAAGGTTCTGAGCACCAATGGAAGATTAGAAACTAATAAAATCGCGGAGTTTATCGGCGTTTGTAATCGACATCATATGCCCCTCGATGGCAAGCCACCCCTGTCTGCGAAACCGGCCCAGCGACAAAGTAACCGACTCCCTGGAGGTGCCTATCATCTTCGCCAGCTCTTCATGGGTATACTTTTTATCTATCTTAAGTCCGCCGTTTGATTGCTGAGCCAGCTCTAAAAGTATGGACGCCAAGCGCCGAGGGACATCTTTTAAACCCAGATTCTCTAAATGATTTTCCGCGATTATTAAACGCCGGCCCAGTATCTCCGCTAATCGCAAAGCAATTTGTGGATTGTTTTTCAACATCATCACCGCTTCTTGGCGACTGATAGTACAGATCAGAGAATCCTCAACCACTTGCGCGAAATTCTCATACATAGTCTGGCCGAATAGAGCCATCTCGCCAAAGATAGTACCCGGCACTAATTCAGCCAAGGTCAGTTCCCGTCCGTCCGGCGATATTCGATATATGCGAACACGGCCTTTTTTTAGAATAAAGAGTTTTTCCATCTCATCGCCGGGTTGAAAAATCGTTCTGCCCTTGGAGTAATTAGTCATTTGAATAAACGCACTGATTTCGTCTATTTTCGCTTCCGACATACCGGCGAAAATATCGGTCTGTTTTAAGTATCCTATTTTATCCGTTAACATAATGATTTATTTTACTATATAAAATTTAAAAAAGATAAAATATTACCATCAGAAACACGTCTAAGCATTCTATAATTTAATCAAACTGTTGCGCGAAAAGAGCGGTCCGACCTTAATACCCATCTCCGCGTAGAGTTCCCGGGGTACACCAATATCCGCCAGGTATAATTCGCCGACCACCGGACTTGCTCCTAATTGGAAGAGACCGATTTTTGGCAACGCTAAAGTTAATGTGGCATCGGCTCGTACACAAGGGTTTTGAACCTCACCACTGTCAGCATTCAGTCCGGATGGCACATCCAACGAAATTACCTTAGATTTTTGACTGTTGATTAAATCGATGAAATCGGCGGTCGGTCGGTGCGGATTCCCTTTTAACCCATAGCCGATGAGCGCGTCGATAGTTAAATCATACCTATCGGTGGCCAAAGCTTTTATGCCGTGCTTGCCGACTATTTTTTTAATAGTGAAATTTTGCAGAATATCCCATTGGGTCTTGGGCACGCCAAAAAATTCCTTATTCAAAGCTATCACACTGACGTCAGCACCCCAGGTATAGAGCCGGCGGGCGGCTGTTAGCCCGCCGCCGCCGTTGTTGCCGCCGCCGGCAACAACGGCGATCTTCTTGTCAGAAACCGTACCGCCTAAGAACTGACGCGATAATTCTGCCAGCCCAAAGCCGGCATTTTCCATCATCTGGATAAGTTGAATGCCGTATTTTTCCGCCATCAGCCAGTCGACTTCCCGCATCTGGTCGATGGTTACCACCGGGATTCGTAACTCACCTTTAGTGATATAATCCATAATAAACCTTAAATAAGAAAGATAGATATAGTTTTATAAAACGTTTGCACTATCTATTATTAATATTGCTCTATATTTTAATAATATTTTATACTGAAACATTTTTTTCAGAAACCACCTCTTGAACAAGGCGCGAAAACAATTTACACTCTCTAAGTGACTAATTTACCCACAGACGATAAACAGATAGCTAAAGATTTTTTTAATGAGTGGATCGGCGCTCGCGGCCCTAAAGGTTGGGTCGGGCGCTATATCTCCAATACCGGGCGCTGGTACGCGGACATGCTGCTTGAGGAGGGTAAAATATCCTCCCATGATAAGATTCTGGATGTCGGCTGCGGCTCGGCCACCACCATCGTTAATCTACTTAATAAAATTACTCTTAAGCATCAAGTTTGCGGCATCGAGCCAACCGAAGCTCAGCTTGAACTGGCAAAAAGAAATATCGCCGCCGCGAATCTGCAAGCAGAA
>CAJVYJ010000215.1 GCA_913009475.1 uncultured Actinomycetes bacterium
CGAGAGCTACACTCCTTCCCTACACGACGCTCTTCCGATCTTAATGCCGCTTAAAGCCGGTGATTCCGCCGGTTATCTTACTGCCGCTAACATAATAAGCGCTATTGAATACGCTGCCGACAATGGAGCCAAGGTCATTAATATGAGCTTTGGCGGTGCTAATTATTCTCAGCTAGAGCAGGACGCGGTAAATTATGCCTATAACCGCGGAGTTGTTTTGGTTGCCGCCTCCGGTAACAGCGGCGGCGGAGCCGTGGAATATCCCGCCGGCTACAGTCATGTTATTGGCGTGGGAGCAACGGACAACCAAGATCAAATAGCGAGCTTCTCCACCTATAATTCCAGTGTCGATGTCTCCGCTCCGGGGGTGGATATTTACTCAACTATGCCGACTTACCCGGTGGGTTTAAATAGTTATGGTTATGCTCAAAATTACGACTTCTTAAGCGGCACTTCCATGGCTGTGCCTATGACGGTCGGACTTGCCGCTTTGATTCGTTCTCGCTATCCCGGTTTAACACCACTTGAGGTTGAGCAGTCGATAGAAAATAATGCTGATGATTTAGGGATGCCCGGTCGTGACAACTATTTTGGCTATGGGCGTATTAACGCTTATCAAGCGCTTATAGCTGCTGACACCACGCCACCCACCGTCATCGACACCACCCCAACCAACACCGCCGCCGATATCTCCGTCGATACCACTATCTCCGCTTCTTTCTCCGAAGCCGTAGATACCGCTACCATAAACAACAGTACCGTTTATCTAAACCAACAAGGCTCAACAATAACAGTACCGTCCGCCGTCTCACTTGACGCCTCAGCTACCACTGTCTATCTAAAACCCAACCAAGCCCTAAGTTACGACACCACTTACACGGCTACTCTAACAACCGGTATAACCGATATCTCCGGTAATCCTATGGCGGCTAATTATACCTTCAGCTTTAAGACCAGAGCCTTAAATACCTACGAAGAGCCTTTGGCTATGTATGAGGGCGCCTGGCTCGACGCGCCTCACCCGCTGGCCTCCGGGGGTGGCTTAAAGCTGGCGGCCATACCCGGCGCCAGGGCCACATTTAGCTTTAGCGGCGATAGGGTCGAGGTGACCTCCGTCAAAGGCCCGATCATGGGCAGTATTGACATTTATATTGACGGGGTTAATAAAGGCAATGTTAATTTAAATGATCCCGCGTATCTCTTCCAACAAACCGTAGCTTCCTACTTTGGCCTCGGTATGGGCAACCATACCCTGGAGATAGTTTCAGCCACCGGCCTGATAGTAATTGACGCCATTAGAGCCGAGAGCTTATCTGCTTCTCCCACTCACTTTAGCGAAACCGCGGCCGTTTACAGTGCCAACTGGGTTGACGCTCCGCATGCCTTATTTACCAATAGTACTTCCAAGATGAGTCCGGGCCTAGCGGGCGACAGTGCTACCTTTAACTTTACCGGCACTAAGGTAAGAATCATCGGGTTAAAAGGCCCCATCTTCGGTATAACCGATATCTTGATTGACGGTAGTCCTTATTCAACTGTTGATCTTTACCAGATCGACTTCGCTATTCAATCAACCATCGCGATCATCTCCGGGCTTAGCCCCGGCTCCCATACGGTAAAAGTAGTGGCTACCGGCAACATGAATCCACTCTCAGCCGCCGGTCTTATTAACGTGGATGGCTTTGATGTGTGGTAAGAGGAGGGGTCGCAAGAGTTGTCCAGTGAGATAATACGGTTATTTTCGCAGATAGCTCCAAAACTCTCTTGGTGAGAGTATCTTGACGGACTTATATTTTTTGATTACCAATAAGTCATGATCGCCGGTGATGATCGCGTTAACTTTTCCGGCGATGGCGGCGCCGATTACAGGCAGGTCATTGCAGTCGCGACAAATTGAGGGCGGAACATTAACAGGTGAAACAATCAGCGCTTCGGTATTCAAGTAGTCAATAATATTCATAACAATATTTTTAGGTAGTTTTATTTTTTTTGTTAAATTGGCATTTATTTCAGATAAGATATGCTCGCTTAAGATAATTTCGTGTTCGGTTAGGCAAACTTCCAGGACGTCATGACATAAACCACGAGCGGCAAAGGCGGCGATTACCACGTTGGTGTCAAGAACGATTTTCACGAGACGATATTAAAAATATCCTCGTCGGTCAGGAGTCCTTGCACTTCGGCAAAAGGAAGTGTATGACCTCTTAATTGTCTAAATCGTTTTACGGCAATATATCGTTCAACAGCGTTTCTAATAATCTCACTCTTTGAGATTTTTTCTTGTTGGGACAGCTTTTTTAACTCAGTTTCCAAATCATGCGGTAAACGCACCGTTACACTAGCCGACATATGACCTCCTTTATCTGTATTACATTGTAGTGCGTTATTATTTTAAGGTCAATACGTATATCATTTTTTCTTTTGTATTTTTCGTGTTCCGTCATTGCCAAAGAGGGAAGGAGAGGTTTAGATAAACCAGTAATTAAAGCTGATAGCAAAAGTCGCTGAACCCACAGTGGTATTGCACTAATGACGCCTGAGGATGTTCACTATGGACGCGGGGCAAGCGTTACAAAGATGCGACAGATGACTCTGGACGCAGCTTACCAAGGTCATCCTGAGAGATTTATAAAAGCACCCAAGGCACCGGTATTACCCAAAGCGGTATGGATAAATCCGCCGCCCAAAGACCAGAGTGATTTGTTGGATGACAGCGAATTTAACGATGAAAAAATGGTTATGATCGGAGAGGAGGTGCACACTAATTAATTAACTGGGTTGTTTCATTTTTGTTGACAACTTCCGC
>CAJVYJ010000216.1 GCA_913009475.1 uncultured Actinomycetes bacterium
CTGTTATTAGTCATAGGCGTCCTCCGTCCACAGCTGTACCCATTGTTTTTTTTGTTTTTTTTTTCTTTTTGTTTATATGTTTGTTTTTTTTTGTTTTTTTTTTTAATGATACGGCGACCACCGAGATCTACACTCTTTCCCTACACGACGCTCTTCCGATCTCGGATTTGGCCGCGGCCGGTGATATAGTTGCCTTAACCGGCATAGACAGCGCTAAAATCGGCGAAACTATTGCTGATAGCGAATGTCCGGAAGCGATGCCGACAATAGAGATTGAAGAGCCGACTTTAAAGATGTCAATAGGCGCCAATACCTCGCCTTTCGCGGGGCAGGAAGGCTCATCTGTAACCAGCAGGCAGATATTGGCGCGAATATTAAAAGAACTTGAAACCAATGTGGCGCTCAAATATGAACCGGGCCTTGATGGTAACTTCATAGTTTCGGGTCGGGGAGAATTGCACCTATCGGTTTTCTTGGAGAATTTACGACGCGAGGGTTTTGAACTTGAAGTCGGTAAACCACAAGTAATTACCAAGGAGATCAATGGCGTGGAAAACGAACCAATTGAGGAGTTGACTATAGATGTTGAACGGGGGTATGTCGGCGCAATGGTCAGCGAAATCGGGCGTCGCCGGGGCAAGTTATTATTTCAGAAAGATAACTCTGACGGCAGCACTCGCCTTATTTTTGAGATATCGACACGAGGTTTATTGGGGATTCGGAGTCGTGTTCTTAACCTTTCCAGAGGTACTGCTATTCTCAACTCTTCTTTTTTAAAGTATCAGCGCTTGTCTGCGTCAATGTCCCGGCTGCGAAATGGTGTTTTGGTAGCTTCTGAGACCGGTAAAGCGGTGGCTTACGGCCTAAATAACGCGGAAGGGCGGGGCATAGTTTTTATCGCTCCGCAGACACAGGTTTACGAGGGCATGATTGTTGGCTTAAACTCTCGTGATGAAGATTTAGCCGTTAATGTTACTAAGGAAAAAAAGTTAACGAATACCCGAGCCGCCGGTAGTGATGATAATATTAAATTGACACCGCCGACTGTTTTCAGTCTTGAGCAAAGTATTGATTTTTTGGAAGAGGATGAGTTGCTGGAAATAACGCCGAGAAATTTGCGGCTGCGCAAGAAGATTTTACGAGCTGGCGCAAGAGCGAAAAGCCGAAAATACGCTATTTAGTCGCTTCTTACTCGAGGAGTGAATGGCATTGATTATTGCTTACGATAGGTCATCTTATGATTGAGCAGTGGCTGCTATTTACGGCTACGGCGATAATAATTGTTATTGCGGGTATTTTTATTAGCTATTTCGGGAATGCCATTGCCGTTAGAACTGGTTTAGGCGGATTATGGATAGGCGTAGTGCTGATTGCCTTTGCTACTTCACTGCCGGAACTGACCACCGCCGTTAGCGCAGGCAGGTTAGGTGTTCCCAATCTTTCAGCCGGCGATCTTTTTGGCTCGGGAATATATAATCTGGCTATACTTGCTGCGCTTGATTTAATTTATTACCGACGTAAGATGCTAAAGTCGGTGACTCTGGGGCACGTGGTCTCCGGTGGCCTGGCCATTGTCATGACGGCTGCCGCCGCCATTTTTATTATCTTAAGGTCCGACTATTCTATTGCCTGGATATCATGGTCCAGTTTGATTTTGCTTTTAATCTATATCGACGGTATTTGGCTGGTAAAAAGAAACGAAGAAGCGATTAGTAAAAAGCGGTTGGAAAGTCGGACGAAAAAAGCCGAAGTGAAAGTATCGGCGTTCTTGCTTGAGAGACCGTGGTGGCAGTTGGGTTTGGGTATGACCGCGGCGGCGCTGGCAATATTTATCGCGGCCCCATTAATGATAACCGCAGCCAATAAAATCTCTCTGGCAACCGGATTAAAAGAAACATTTTTTGGTACCTTACTTATCGCCTTTGTGACTTCACTGCCGGAGTTGGCAGTCTCGGTGACCGCGGTCCGTTTAGGAGCTTTCGATTTAGTGGTCGGTAATATCTTCGGCTCTAACTCTTTTAACATGGCGACGTTGGTCGTGCTTGATATTTTTTATACTAAAGGTTCGATTTTCGCTGTAATTTCACCTATAAATGCGATAACGGGTCTGTTTATCATATTAATCACGACTCTGGCGCTTATGGGATTAGTATTTCATTCGGAAAAACGTTATTTATTTGTTGAACCTGATGCTGTTTTGATCTTAATATTATGCGGTCTGGCAATGTTTTTAGTTTGGCGGTTTTAAGAGTGAAATCAACGCTTGGTTATTGTTTAGTGGGGTATAATTATTAAAAGATGCAAGTGCTATAAGGAGAGAAACCATGGAAAATACTGAAAACAAACTTACCAAAAGGCCCGGACCGGATATGCATCTGGGTTGTGGCGGCAAAGCTCCTGATTATAGTGGTATGGGAAAGAAAAAATGTGCTGATTGCGGTGAGACCGTTGAGGTACGCGCCGATGTATTCATCTGTCCACTCTGTGAGGGGCCGTTAGGTGATTAAGCTCACTTGACTTCAAGTTGGCGGTAGCCGCCATTCCAAAAAATCAACGGATCATTATCTCTGTCCGCCCCTGCTCCTACTACCTCTCCGATGAAGATATTATGATCGCCCTCGGCGTAAACTTTGGTTACACGACAATCAGATCGGAAGAGCGTCGTGTAGGGAAAGAGTGTAGATCTCGGTGGTCGCCGTATCATTAAAAAAAAAAATAACAAGAGACAATATGCGCATATCCACAGCAAGCTGCATACGAAGTACCCCACCACTAACTCAGACGACATTGCTATT
>CAJVYJ010000217.1 GCA_913009475.1 uncultured Actinomycetes bacterium
GGTTCCGGCCGATAAGTACCAGCGGCCGGTCAATAAAGAGAACGTAGCCGAGAGCGTGAGATGCAAGGCAGACGAAAGTCGAGGTGAGGGAGCGTAGTTTTGTTACGTGACCGAGACGAGACCGAGGATAACGTTGCAGATTGGGTTTTCGGCCATGCTTCTAGGAGGTTAAGGAATTGGTAGAAGATAATAAGGAAGGCACGAAGGGCAAGAAGAAGATCAAGGAAGAAACAGCTGAACCTATTGCGCAAACGATATCGTTATTTCTGGCCATCGGCTTAATAATTGGGTCACTGATTATCGGATTGGGTCTAGGCTATGCTATCGCGCCTAAGGGTGATAATTTAAGTACGGGTATTCAAAATGGTCAGAAAGCGCCGGCGTTGACTCCCGACCAAGTTCAAGGCGGGAAATTACCGGCCGGACATCCGCAGATACCGGCAGGAACAAGCAGCACCTCTACTTCTTCGACTACGGAAGGTTCGACTGCGACGCAGACGCCTTCAAAATAATATAACGATGATTATTGGCTTTACTAAGTCACTTAACTAAGGTTACTATTATAAATAGTAACCTTAGTTTTTTATCTGGGACAAAATGCTCAAAAATGATTTCATAAAATATAGAGGTTTCCCGTTTGGTATCGGCAGTTTGCCCCATACCGAGCCTCTGCGTGCCTGCGAAGATATACTTAAGAACTTTCCCAAGACCCCTTTTTGGCCGGAGTTGCCTCAACGAGATTTTAAGGAAAGAATGGGTTATATCCAAACCGAGGGCTTGCCGGGAATAACAGTTAAAGAGGACGAGCAGAGAATTTATTTAGATAGAAATCGTGACCTTGTAAAAGAAATCGGCGATTTTTATAACCGTTTTTTAGTAAACAACCAAGATTCAATGGCGATTACTCCGGCCTACGGTGCCGGTTTTAAAGCAATGACTGACTTAATATCAACCAATGTTAACAAACCTTTGTTATTAAAAGGACAGTTGACCGGGCCAACTACATTTGGGTTGATCATGAAGGACCAAACCGGCAAAGCTCTTTTATATGATGAACTGATGATGGATGTAATTATAAAGGCGACAATCATGACAGCCCGATGGATGTTGAATAATATTAAAAAACTGGGAATCGAGGCTGTTATATTTTTTGATGAACCGATGTTACAATCTGTTGGTTCGCCAAGTGTTCCCATTAATAAAGAAGAGGTAATCCGGAATTTAAATGAAATAATTGATGAGGTTGACTGCCCGACAGGTGCACATTGCTGCGGCAATACCGATTGGTCTATTTTAATGGAATCCAACATTAATATAATTGCTTTTGATGCCTATCGTTTTAGTGAGACCCTGGCGCTTTATCCCCAGGCTTTAGATGAGTTCCTGCAGCGGGGAGGTATGCTTGCCTGGGGTATAGTACCGACATCTTCCGAAGCTCGGGATAAATCAGTTGACGATATAGTGAAATTATTGCAAGACGCGTTTAGTATCGTAGCGAAAAGTGGAATCAATAAAGAGAAGCTTATCTCCAGGGCCATAGTTTCTCCCAGCTGCGGGCTGGGAAGCTTGCCTGTTGATTTAGCATTGAGGATAATGGAATTAACCAGAGGTGTTTCCGATTGGTTAAAAGAACAATAAAATTCTTTAGTGAATAAGCCGGACTGATGGACGGCAAATTATCAGTGGGCACCAGCGGTTATAGTTATCCGCATTGGTCAAAAGGTCTGTTTTACCCACCAGGATTACCACAAAAGAGATGGTTGGAATATTATGCCCGCAAGTTTAAGACAGTAGAACTGAATCTTACATTTTATCGTCTTCCCAAACAAAATGTATTTAACAACTGGAATTGCCGCACACCAAATGATTTTATTTTCTCAGTTAAAGGCAGTCGCTTTGTCACTCATGTAAAACATCTAAAAGACTGCGAGCAGCCAATCGCGCGGTTTTTCAAGGAGTGTGAGGGATTAGGTGATAAATTAAATGTTGTCTTGTGGCAACTACCACCGAATATGAGTCAAAATTCAGAGCGACTGGCTGATTTTTGTTTAAAGCTGAAAGAAAATGTCGGTTCATCAAAGATAAGACAGGCTTTTGAATTTCGCGACAGCTCCTGGATAAGTTCGGATACATTTAAAATCATGGAGAAAAATGCCTATGCCGTTTGTACGGCGGACTCAAAAAAATGGCCATTGTTTAAAGGGGTTACCAGTGATTTTATATATCTGCGTTTCCATGGCGGAAAAGCATTATATGGTTCAAACTATAGTGAAAAAGAGTTGGTCAAGTGGGCTAAATGGGCCTCAAACTATCTAAGTCAAGGTTATGATATTTATGCTTATTTTAATAATGATTCTATGGGATACGCGCTTGACAACGCGAAGGATTTTTATGAAATGGTAAACAATGCGGCCTGACAGAGATAAAAATCGGGCAACGTTTAAAATTATGTTGGTCCACGGATATCTGTTGACGCAAACCGGCAGTAATCTATATACTCAATATCTGGCTCGGGAATTTTGTCGCTTAGGCCATGATGTTTATCTACTTTCCCAGGATGATAAAATTATGGATTATGATTTTGTGGAAGAGTATTTTAAGTTCAACTCAAGCAATAGCACGGTTTATCGGTTGGGAATACGGGAGACAAAATACGTTGGTAAGTGTATCGCGTAACAACCCGAAATCGGCCAACTACTGCAGGGGGGTAGAACGGAAGAGCGTGGGGGAGGGAAAGAGTGTAGATCCCGGTGGTCGGGGTATCATTAAAAAAAAAAGAGAGAA
>CAJVYJ010000218.1 GCA_913009475.1 uncultured Actinomycetes bacterium
AATTACGCACAACCCCCGGGAATTTATTGAATAACCGTTCCAAGGGGACCATTCTGATTTTCATCACTTGGCTATACATGTCAGTTACGGAACGATTTATCTGTGAAGCGACTCCTGTCAAACCTTCATCTCGCTTTAAGCCCGCCAAATCACTTAAGCGGTTCTTAGCGGTTATTAATTCGGTGATGAGATTGAGCATTTTATCAAGCTTCTCGGTTTTGACCTTAATGCTCTCTACCGTAATCGGAGGAGGAGGAGGAGGTTTTTCTTCAGATATTTCCGGTGTTTGTGTTACCGGCTTCACAGGCTTGGCTTCCTTAGCCTTTTTCTTATTAGTCGGTTTTTCGGTCGTCGGTTCTTGGGACGCCACCCCGGTTTTAGCGGCTTGCTCAAGTTCAGCGATGAGCGCGGATATATCCGTCGGAGTTTCATCCGTCGCGTCGGCCTTACTTTTCAGTATTGTCAGCTGCGCCAAGCTTTTATACATTAAATCTATTAATGAGGGGCCGACTTTAAGTGTGTTTTCGCGAATAGCGGAGAAGACATCCTCCATCTTATGGGCCAGTTCACGAATCTCATCCAGCCCGACGAAAGACGCCGAGCCCTTAATGGTGTGGGCAATACGAAATATCTCATTGATTACTTCTTGGTTTTCAGGCTCCGCCTCTAAGTTAGCCAGACCAATACTTAGCTTATCAAGAAATTCTTGGCATTCCTCTAGAAAATCTTGGCGCATTTGTGCCAGTAGTTCGGCGTCTTCTTCGCTATATTCTTCTTCCGTTCCCACTATGCTTCCAGCTCCTTATGGATACTTTTCAACAGTTCGGATGGTTTAAACGGTTTATTTAAATAGCAATTGGCGCCCAGCTCCAACGCCTTAGCCTTATCGCTTACCTTATTTTCAGTCGTTAACATTATTACCGGAATACCGGCTAAACGCTTATCGGCCCTTAACCATTTAAGCAGGCCAAAACCGTCTAAACGCGGCATATTTATATCCAAAATTACCAATTGATAGGGATAACGGACCAACTTCTCCAAGGCTTCTTGCCCATCTTTGGCCGTAGCTGTTAGATAACCTTTTGAATGTAAGATATATTCGACCATCTTCCTGATACTTAGCGAATCATCCACAACCAATATTTCCCTCTGCCTCATCTATGCCGCCTCTGCCTCTAATAATCCGACGCCGACTTGTTTCTGATATATAATAGTGCCGTCATAATAGCGGGGCTGAAAAGGGCTCTCTATCTCGCGCAAGTTTTCCGCTTGGCCCAAGAACAGATAGCCGTCATTTTGATTGAGAGAACGATACATATTTTCGATGACCCGCCGACGGCTCTCCATATCCAGGTACATGATAATATTGCGGCAAAAGATACAATCCATATTAATAATTCTTCGCGTCGACAGAGTATTAACCAAGTTTATTTGACCGAAATTGATTAATTTTTTTATCTCATTTTTAACCTGATATTTTTCCGACCCCGATTTTTCAAAATATTTATTTAAATAACTAAGTTTTGTCTCCCGCAACGCGTAATCATCATAGAGACCGCGCCGAGCTGATACTAATGCTGAAGTGCTGATATCGGTCGCCGTTATCTCCACATCCCAGTCGACCATCGCCCTGCCGAGAACGTCACTGACAATCATGGCAAGCGAATAAACCTCCTCGCCGGTTGAGCAAGCGGCACTCCAAATCTTTAGTTCCCGTTTGCCCTGTTTACTCTTGTTGTTCATCAAAGTCGGTAAGATATGGTTTTTAAATATATTCAACTGTTCGCTGTCACGAAAAAAATAGGTTTCGTTAATTGAGACGGCATTAATTAAATTTTGCAACTCTTCATTCCCCTTCGGATCATATTTAAGATAATAATAATATTCCTTAAACGTAGAGAGTTTACACGTTTCCAGCCGATAGTTGAGCCTGATGGCAAGAAAATTTTGTTTGGCATCACTTAGAAAGATGCCGCTACGCTCATTTATCAGACCCCGCAATAACTTAAAATCAGAGAGGGACAGTGTATTGTTAAACATTTACTCGCCCATTTGCCGCTTGAATTTAGGCGAAAACTCATGTCTGACTTTAGCCAACGATTGGTCTGCCGCCTCCCGGACCGGTGCCGAAATATCGCCGGACAACTTCATTAATTTGGCTTCAACCTCACGACCGGAAAATTGGCCTAAAGCTTCCGCCGTAAGACGGCGCAGGTCATCATTCTTACTCGCGGCTATCTTTATAATCGACCTCAATGCTGTTGGGTCGCCGATTTTCGCTAAGGATTCCAAGGCGGAGATCTTGACACTGTCATCATCCTTTTCCAATAGATGAACTAATTTATCCAGAGCGAATCTACGCTCAGACTCAGGTAAAAAGCTTATATTCTGCAGTGAACACGCCGCCGAATACCGCACCCACATATTTTCATCATCGCAAAGATCAACCAGCGGCTTGACCGCCTCTGAGGATAAGGTTGAGCCTAAAGTTTCAGCAGCTACTTTCCTTACTTGCCAATCTTCATCGAGCAGCGCTTTTAATAGAGCGGATGTTATCATTTTCGGATCTCTGTTGTTTACCATCATAATCGCTGAGATCGGAAGAGCACACGTCTGAACTCCAGTCACACTGATATATCTCGTATGCCGTCTTCTGCTTGAAAAAAAAAAACATAACAAATACATATATACAAAAAAAAAAAAACCCCTCTAACCTCCAGTACCACTCATCTCTCTCAGCTT
>CAJVYJ010000219.1 GCA_913009475.1 uncultured Actinomycetes bacterium
GTGGTATGCTGGCTAGACTCATACTGTGTGAGATTTGTGAGGTATGATGCACTTTAGATTTTGGCAGATTAGATTTGTATATGTGTTTTTTTTTTTTCAAGCAGAAGACGGCATACGAGATATATCAGTGTGACTGGAGTTCAGACGTGTGCTCTTCCGATCTTAGCTCCGCTAATCTCTCGGCCAGCTCGGCCTTGATTGTGGTTATCGCCCGTTCCATCACCGACTCCGACGCGACAAAATGAGAGGCGGGGAAGACCGCCATTCGCGGCAACACCGCCAGGAGCTCGCCGGTCAATGGATCAACCTGTACTAAACGCTCCACTTGATCCCCAAAAAACTCAACACGAATCGGCGCTTCTTCGTAGCTGGGAAATATCTCCACCACATCGCCACGGACCCGAAAATTTCCCCGAACCAAACTATAATCATTGCGCTGGTACTGAATATCGACCAGCTTTTTAATTACCGCGTCGCGGTCAACCGTCTGGCCCAGTTTTAGTGAAACCATCTGGCCCGCGTATTCTTCCGGCGAACCCAGACCGTAAATACATGAAACACTAGCAACGATTAGAACGTCATCCCGGGAAAATAGCGCGCTGGTAGTCGCGTGGCGCATCTTATCTATCTCTTCATTGCGAGAAGAATCTTTTTCAATATACGTATCCGAGCGTGGTATATAAGCTTCAGGCTGATAATAGTCATAGTAACTGACAAAATAACCGACCGCGTTATGAGGAAATATTTCCCGAAACTCATTCGCCAGCTGGGCCGCCAGCGTCTTGTTGGGCGCCATAACCAGAGTCGGCTTTTGTACCTCGGCAATAACATTGGCCATGGTAAAAGTTTTACCGGAACCGGTAACGCCTAGTAGAGTTTGATAGTGTTGGCCGGACTTAACCCCCCGGGCCAGTGCTGCTATCGCCTGCGGCTGGTCCCCGCTGGGTTTATAACTGCTGACAATCTCAAATTTCGCCATACTTTTTCCCTTTTCATTTATTAGGATATATTATTATATTGAGATTATTTAATAATTCATAAATGCGTCGGGATAGAGCCGCTGATACCTCTCCTTACTGGCCCGCACCCGACGGACAAACTCCCTGGTTTCCCTGAAAGGAATCGAGTCAATCATATCATCATCACTTCCGCTCGGATGCAGTCGCAACCATTTATCCAAATTTTTATCACCACTGTTATAAGCGGCTAAAGCCAGTTGCTCACTCTTATATTTTTTTCTCAGCCAAGCATAATACCAAACCCCCATAGCGATATTGTTTTCCGGCCCACTAAGAGTTTCGCGGTTATATTGCCGACCTGTTTTCTGTGCTATCCATTTAGCCGTATCCGGCATAACCTGCATCAACCCGACCGCCCCTACCTGCGAACGAGCCTCACTGCGAAAACGGCTTTCTTCATAGATAATCGCCGCAACTAAATATGGGTCCACGTGATTCAACCTGGCGTTACTCGCTATGACTTTTCTATATTTTAAAGGGTAAAAATACCCTCTCCCCCAATTTAGAATCAAAAACGTCAATGGAATTATAAGCAATACAACAATGAAAGCGATAACGAGTTTATTGGCCTTCATTAAGCAATTTCTCCATTAGATTATCGACCTGTTCTTCCAGATTAATCAGGCTGCCTTTGTTTAAAATAATAAAATCAGCATACTTATAACGCTCGGCATCGGAAATTTGCGCCCGTAAACGCAGTAACGCCTCCGCCTCAGTGAAACCCTTAGCCTCTAGCCTAACTACTTGTAACTCCGGCGTAGAGGCGACAACAACAATCTTGTCGAATAAGTCCATCATTTCGGCCTCTATTAAGAGTGGAGCCTCAACTACAATTAAGTGTTTACCGGAATAAAATGTTGATAACTTTTTTTTGATGGCACCAACGATGAGCGGATGGGTACGGCTGTTTAAAAAACGGCGTTCGTTTTCATCCGCAAAGATGAGCGCCGCCAACCCGGCACGGTCGATGCCGCCGGAGCCGTCAATAATACGCTCGCCAAAATGGTCAATGATTTCTTTAAAAACCGCGCCACCCGGCGCCATTACTTCCCTGGCTACTTTATCGGCTTCGATAACCACCGCGCCGCACTCAGCCATCAAGCGTACCGCCGTACTCTTACCTGACGCGATACCGCCGGTAAGTCCAATAGATAACATAAAACGCCTCCCACTATACTCCCACTATAATTCTATCACAGCCGGTAAAATGTAGTAGGGCGCGGAGTAAGCTTTGCGGCTACACATTTTATATTTATATGAATCACGTGTTCTTGCAGCCGCGGGGTGGCGGCACGGAGGGCCCTCTCAGTGCATATTAAGAAATGTTTATTTATTCTACGAGAAAAGCGTCTCGGAGAACGGAGCGGGCATGGTTTCACCGAGGGGCCGCCTCTCGGTGAAGAGCGAGTTTGAGAGCCGAGATGCAATTTCCTCGCTGGGGAAATTGACAGCGTCTTTTCGAGAGAAAAAATAAACGTTTCACTAAACTCATATTTATTACTTCTCTAATAATCATCGCTATAGGCAAAGCCGGCTTTGCAGCTACATATTACCTTTCTTCGGACAGATATAAACTCCAACACTACACGCCTTACGCCCTAACATCTACCCTAATCATCAGTAACATTATTAGAACGATGACATTTAAGACAAGAGTAAGTAGAATAACCTCTGGGATGACAGTATTGGCAAGAAAAA
>CAJVYJ010000220.1 GCA_913009475.1 uncultured Actinomycetes bacterium
TCGACTTTGCTATTCAATCAACCATCGCGACCATCTCCGGGCTAAGTCCCGGTTCTCATACGGTAAAAGTAGTCGCTACCGGCAATATGAATCCGCTCTCAGCCGCCGGTCTTATTAACGTGGATGGGTTCGATGTATGGTAAACCCTTACCGGTTAATATTTAAGAAATATTAACGCTCTGAAATCAACTATTTGGTTCCTCGCATAGATATTGTTAATTAGTGATTCTTTAAAAGTTATTTAAAGTTATTATTTAATTTACTCGATAGAATAATGACAAGTTTTGGATTCATTTTCTTGCCCTAATTATTTAAAGATAGATATGGTAAGCTGGGCATTAGGATGATATAATAAAATGTAAATACTTTGGAAGTGATACATGACGGATACGAGAATCACGGTTAAGTTGGATCCGGAATTAACCGATGAAGTCGCTTTAGATCAAACAACATTAAAAAAACATTCATTTTCCGGTCGATTAAGCGACAAAGTGGAAAAGATAGTATTAATAACGGTCGATGTTATTACGATTTTTTTTATCGTAGATTTAGCTCGGCTAATCCTGCGTATGAGAACAGCCGTTAACATGCCGCTTATTTTATTAGCCTGGTTGATTGTTTTTTTGGCGTATGATCTTTATGAATCCAAGATAACTTTATCAGTACTTAATCAACTGTATAAGTTGTGGCCGGCGGTAACCGCGGCCAGCATACTATCGTTGGCTTTTTCGGTGTTTTTCCCTGTAGTTGAGTTAACGACTAAACTGGCGGTAGGGATCTGGCTATTAGCGCTGATAATATTTCCTCTGGTTCGGGCTGTCGTAAATTTCTTTATTATTACTCTACGCTCTAATGGTTATTTATCACGGCGAACTTTAATTGTCGGCGCCGGTGAAGTAGGCAATCTGTTTGCTGAGAAGATTATCAGGCGAACAGGTTTGGGCATGAACTTAATCGGATTGGTTGATAGTAATCCCAAGCAGCTACTAAACTTAAATAGGTTAGGTATAAATATTTTTACGCAGGAATCACGCTTGGATGAGCTTATAAAAAAACACCATGTCGAGCAGGTAATAATTACTTTTTCCACCAATTCATCCAAGCGAAGCCTAGCGGCTATTCGGCGTTGCGCTATTCTACCTGTGCGTTTATACGTAGTTCCCCGCTTGTTTGAAATTTTAGCGATCCGTGCGGCATCAGATTCTATCGAAGGGATCCCCTTAATGGAACTCAATCGTGTGAAGATCAAAGGTTTTAACTTATTAATCAAAAGACTGACTGATTTAATTATCTCCATTTTAATGGCTTTATTTCTTTTATTGCCGGGTATTATTGTGGCGCTGGCGATAAAATTGGATTCGCCCGGACCGGTATTTTTTATTCAAAAAAGAGTCGGTAAAAACGGCAAGCTTTTTAATTTCTATAAATTTCGCTCGATGCACGTTGGCGCGGAAGAAAAACAGGACGAGTTTGAAAAATATAATGAATTGAACGGACCGATGTTTATGTTTAAGAATGATCCTAGAGTGACTCGTGTGGGCCGGCTAATACGCCGTTTCAGCATTGATGAATTCCCGCAGTTGATTAATATTTTTAAAGGTAACATGAGTTTAGTCGGTCCTCGTCCTCAAGTGCCAAGGGAAGTAATTTATTATAAAGATTGGCATAAGCGCCGTCTTTCGGTTAAACCCGGCATTACCGGGCCCTGGCAAGTATTGGGTCGTAATGAGCTGCCTTTTGAAGAAATGGTAAAACTGGATCTCAGTTATATCCAAAATTGGTCGCTGTGTCTTGATTTTAAATTGATGTTACAAACTGTACCGGCAATAATCAGCCGTCGCGGCGCTTTTTGATTCCAAAATTACTGATCTTTTGATACCATTACTCCAGTAAGTATAAAAAGTTTTATTTTTATCAAAAAAAGGAAGGTAATGCCGGAAGAGTTTAGAACTGTATATTGGCATGACGGCTGCGTACGACTGATCGATCAAACCAAGCTGCCGCTGATTGAGGAGTGGCTTGATTTAAACGATTATCATCAGGTGGCTGAAGCTATTAAATCCATGCAAGTCAGGGGTGCTCCCGCTATTGGAGTAACAGCGGCGCTGGGCTTGGCGCTGGCGGCCCGCTCTTCATCGGCGACTACTGTTGAGGAGCTGATCTCAGACATGAACGTTGCGGCGGAAGAGCTGAAAGCTACGAGGCCGACGGCGGTTAATTTATTCTGGGCCATTCGGCGCATGCTGGACTTTGCTAATTCTCATCAAAGTCTTTCCGTCACGAAGCTTAAAGAGGTAATCCTGGGTGAAGCCATTGCCGTCCAAGCAAGAGATATCGCTTGCAATCGTTCTCTCGGCCAATTTGGTGCTGGGCTGATTCAGAACAATGATTCGATTTTAACTCATTGTAATGCCGGAGCGCTGGCTTGCGCCGGTTATGGGACGGCGCTGGGGGTAATTCGCGCCGCTTGGGAGTCAGGTAAAAAGATTCATGTATATATCGATGAGACCCGCCCGTTGTTGCAAGGAGCGCGTCTTACCGCTTGGGAATTACAGCGCGAAGGCATTCCCATCACTCTTATAGATCGGAAGAGCGTCGCGTAGGGGACGGAGGGAGATCTCGGTGGGCGTCGTATCCT
>CAJVYJ010000221.1 GCA_913009475.1 uncultured Actinomycetes bacterium
ACGAGATATATCAGTGTGACTGGAGTTCAGACGTGTGCTCTTCCGATCTTTGAAGATCTGACCCCATTATAATATAAGCATGGCGTCACCGAATGAAAAAAAGCGGTAGCCCTCTTTTATCGCTTCACGGTACGCGCTCATGATAAATTCCCGGTCGGCAAAGGCGCAAACTAATATAAGTAACGTGGAACAAGGTAGATGAAAGTTGGTTATTAGACGGTCGACCAGCCTAAATTTATAACCTGGAAAAATATAAAGCTTGGTCTCACCGGAGCCTGATCGAACTTGACCGTTTTCTACCGCGGAACTCTCCAATACCCGCACACTGGTAGTGCCCACGGCAACCACTTTACCTCCGCACGCTTTAGAATCATTTATTATCTTCGCTGAGGCGACCGATAAAGAATACTTTTCTGAATGCATAGTGTGGTCCTGTACTTTCTCCACTTTTACCGGCCTAAACGTATCAATACCGATCTCCAAAGTCAGCTTGGCGATATTGACATCACGGCGCTCGATTTCAGCCAATAACTGTGGAGTAAGATGAAGACCGGCTGTCGGCGCCGCCACAGAACCTTCCTTGACCGCATAGACAGTCTGATAACGCTCATCGTCCGCTATATTTTTGTGGATATAGGGCGGTAAAGGAATCCGGCCGACCTTCCAAAGTTGGCCCTTTAGCGGTAAAGGCGAACTAAACTCAACCAAACGACGGCCTTCATCTAATACTTTAACTATTCGCGCTTTTAAATTTTCGTTGAATATAATTTCAGCGCCTAGAGCCAAACGTCTGGCCGGGCGGCAGAGAGTCTCCCATACGTATTCATTTAACTCACGTAATAAGAATATCTCTACTCTGGCGCCGGTAGTTTTTCTGCCAAACAATCGCGCCGGCAATACCCTGGTGTCATTTAATGTTAAACAATCGTCAGGCGATAAATAATCAATAATATCTTTAAATTTTCTATGCTCTATGCGCCTATTTTCGCGATCGACAACCATCAAGCGAGAGGCTGAACGTTCAACCAAAGGCTCTTGAGCGATTAATTCTTTAGGCAGCTCATAATCAAAGTCTGAAAGATTCATAAAACCTCTAGGCGATCTGTCGCTAATAATTTTTTGTACCTAATTTTCCGGCGCGCCGCTTCAATTTCGCTGCCCGCTTTTCCAAAATACGTTCGCGCTCACTAAATACGCACCCGCAAAAACTTTGTCTGTACATTTCCAAGCGACGCGACTCGACTACACTGTCATGATAACGCGGACGTAAATCCCGATAGATAAAATCAACTCTATACTTCTCCGCCAGCGCTTCTCCTGTCGCTTTAATATCTTCATGTTGTTGATAGGGGCTGACCAGCAGAGATGTTGAAAACGCGTTAAAACCACGGGCCTCAGCCGTAGCCGCGGTATGCTCTAATCTAAGCTGAAAACATTTACGACAACGCTCAGGCTTTTTTTCATGACCGGCAATAGCCCGAAAATAATCTTCCAATTTATATCTGTCCTCGATAAGATCGACATCATTATCTTGGCAATAACGGCGAGCTGTTTCTAAACGATGCTCATACTCACTGAAAGGGTGAATATTGGGATTAAAGTAATAAGCCGTGGCCGTAAAACCATCGCGGTGAAATTCTTGATATGGAATTATAAAACACGGTCCGCAGCAGACATGGACCAAAAGCTTCATCTACCCTCTCCTTACGGTCTTAAGCGTTATATCACTAAGTTTACTATAAGCAAAATAATATGATATCCGGATAAAATTACAATGCCAAACCTTAACATACCATTATACACCCGAGCCACTGACCTACATAAAACTTGACACTATTTTATTTACATTGTATACAGGTCATATAGTATGAAAATAATATTAAAAAATCGGTAAAAAAAGCTGTTGCCCAAAGACATTTTTATCTTATTTCTATCGCTAAACGTGAGAAGGTATACGATAAATGGGTGTAATTTCGGTAAGATTAAATAAATTTCATTTCACGGCGCTGAAGATATTATAAACTAATACAAGAAAGGATGATAAGAATGCAAAAATATAGACTGGATATACCCAACATCTCCTGCGAGCATTGCAGCAAGGCAATTGAGGACGCGCTTTCAGCTATTGACGGTGTTCAAGCTGTCTCCGTTGATATTCCTGACAAATACGCCGATGCCACTTTTGATGAGGCGGATGTATCTTTGGATAAAATTGAAGACGTCCTAAAAGATATCGGCTATGAAGTCGAGAAAAAGACTATGATGACGCCCGGTGTCGGCGTCTAATTCAGCTAGCTTTGCTTATGGTTCTATCAGAGCCGGCTTTGCGGCTACACCTCTACTTCACGGGTGGAGATAAACTCCACCCCTACACGCTCTCACGTTTTCCCATCAACCCTTTCACTATTGTCATTCCCGACCCTCTTTAGGTTTGTCATTCCCGACTCCGATCGGGAATCCACGGCCAACCATGCCTTTTAATTCTTTACATACTCTGGTGCCAATGCACCTCTTTACCTGGCTACCCAGGCAACCTGAAGCATTTGATTCCTGCGTAGATCGGAAGAGCGTCGTGTAGGGAAAGAGTGTAGATCTCGGTGGTCGCCGTATCATTAAAAAAAAAACACAA
>CAJVYJ010000222.1 GCA_913009475.1 uncultured Actinomycetes bacterium
TTTTTTTTTTTTTTTTAATGATACGGCGACCACCGAGATCTACACTCTTTCCCTACCCGACGCTCTTCCGATCTCCACAAGATGGTCGGTGTGTTCTCTTTTCGAGCCGGCGATGGCTTGGGCAAAAAAGAGCAAGAAGTTACTGATGTGGAAAGAAAAGTAAACCGTTTTATTTAATTAATATCTTATCATCTATAATATTTCTTATCTCATCTTCAGTGGTGAAAGCTTTGTCTTCATCTCCCCAGAGGACCCTTCCCTTAAAGAGTTCGTCAAGTTCAACGCGTCCCTTTACTACCATGTCCGTAGGAAACTCCTCCAGCTCGACCGCTTTAGGCTCAAGCCTGTTCATTTCAGTCGCTAAAGAAAAAGCGGCATCTATTAATGAGATTATCTCATCCAGGTCATAGAATGAAATAGCGCTGCGGCGGGCCGTATTAAAACAGAAAATATCGCCTTTCTCCACCCTGATATCCTCTTTTTTTAAAAAGGGATGTTTTCTTAGTTCTTTGTTTCTGATTTTCTCCGCGTATTCCTGTGTAAACATACAAAGCTCAAAAACTATAGCCATCTTTTCCTCTTTCTAAATAATCCAATAATTGGTACTTTATGTTTGTCATTCCCGTACGCCTTAAGCTTGTCATTCCCGACTCCGATCGGGAATCCACGGCCAACCGTGCCTTTAAATGCTTTCATTTGTTCTGGTTCCAATGCACCTCTTTACCTGGATTCCCAGTCAAGCTGAGAATGACAAAAAGCGTTAACTTTCACGGGCGAGGCACGCCTCGCCCCTACAACATTCATTGTCATTCCCGTTTAACAAATTTCTCCCTCCCCCTTGACGGGGGAGGGGCTGGGGTGGGGGTGAGTCCATCACGCTCTTATCTACCCTCTCCCCTCAACCCTCTACGTTCCCATTCTACTGTCATTCCCGACTCTGATCGGGAATCCACGGCCAACCTGAGCCTTTTGATTCTCTCTCTCTTGGTTCGGCGCTTCGGTTTTTGCTGTCGCTAATTTAACAACCTCAAATAAAATAGTTAAAAAATAATGTTACAATTGTTACAATTGTTATTATAATATATAAAAGTAAGAGATATTTCAAGCAGCTCCGTTAAGAACTTTGAAGTTTTTTATCACTATATTTAGACAGGATTACATCAGAAATGTATAATAACCATAACTTTACCAGAGGAGAGAATGAATTTGTCGGAGACAAATAATATCAAAGAAAGTCGTTTTGAACGGCGCGAGCGCGAGCTGTTAAAGCAAGAAGCGAGGTTGAATTTTTGGGTTAGGATAGCCGGTATGCTGGTTATCTTAACTATTTTTGGGAGTGTGGGCTACGGGCTTTATTATTATGCCCAGTTGCATAATCAGCCGCCTAGGTCCTATAATGATTTACAGCTGCGGACTTGGCAAACACAAGTGTCAAAAAATCCTAAAAATCCTGAGGCTCATGTTAATATGGGAGCGGTCTATTATAGGATAGGCAATTTGGATCGGGCTTTGAGAGAATTTAATATTACCTTATCGTTGGACAAAAAAAATGCCGACGCTTATCTTTATCGCGGTCGTATATATAAGAAGCGCGGCGAGGTTAAAAAGGCGATTGCGGATTTTCGCAGTTCCATTAAATATTCTCGGAAAGAGACCAGATTGTTTCCTCTTTTTGAGTTGGGAGATTTATATGAAAAACAAAAAAAGTATAAGTTGGCCATTAAAACTTATGAGAGTTTAATTACTGAGAATCCCATATTTTGGAACGCTCATTATCAACTAGCGATAAACTTAGAAAAAACCGGAGATAAAAAGCGAGCTCTGTCGGAGTACCAAGAGGCCGCCAAGTTTAATCCTAAAAATAGAAAGTTACAAAAAGCTATCAAGCGTTTATCACCACTGGAGGTTAAGTAATGGCAACGACATATACGGAAGCAGCTGAAGAGGAGCGGATAGAGGAGCTGAAAAAGCGGAAAAACAAGATACTGGTATTACTGCTTTTACTCCTTCTCTTGCTGCTGTTAATATTTTCCAGTTTAGCTTATTTATTTTTGGCGCGGCCCTTACAAAAGCCGGTAAAAAAAGGACGATTTCAATTCCTTTTTTCTATATATGGGCTGAATAGGCCGCTGGCTACGTCGGTTGGGGCCAACGGCAATATATATATCAGCGATACCGGTAATGCTCGAGTTTTAGCGTTTAATTCCCAAGGCCGTTATATTCGGCGTATCGGCAGCGATAGTCGTATCGGTAAAGTTTACGCGCCTTATGGTTCTTATGTGGACAACAAAGCTCGCCGGATTTATGTCGCTGATTTTACCGATAGGTCCGTGCACGCGTTCAACCTTAATGGTAAGCTGCTTTTTAACTTTCCCAAAAAGCCTATGGTCAAGGCTTATGGACAAGATGGTTTCACTCCCTACGGCGTTGCCGCGTATAAAAAAAGATTATATGTGACCAGTAATGA
>CAJVYJ010000223.1 GCA_913009475.1 uncultured Actinomycetes bacterium
TGGCTGACATTAAAAAGGAAAATTTTGGAATCTGAGCATGAAGAGGCCCAAGACAAAAAGTATCTTGTTGAGGAGGGAGACGAGAGTAAGCGCGGATTAATCGCCGGCTGCCTCTTTTCCTTAGCCGCGGCTGCGATAATCGGAGCTCTGCTCTATTCTTTTTTAACACCGCGAGTAATAACATTCAGGCAAGAGGTCGCCGGCCGTCAATGCATACGTTGTCACGCTGAGCTTCTTCCAATTTTTAAAAAGAAAGTGACTCATGCGCCTTTTCTTAAAAAAGCATGCACTGCTTGCCACACCAGCCATGGGCTTAATCTGACCAAGCAAATCAATTTAGCGTCGGCCGCGCTCAGAGCAAAAGAGAGAAAAAAAGGCCAGGTTTATCTAACGCGGTTTGAGGCGCCAAAGCCAACAAAAAAATCAAGATTGCTTTATTCTCGGACTGAGCTTTGTACTAATAAGTGCCACCGGGCTACGGGTGAAGAAGTAAATCAGAAGTATACAATGCCTCCTTTTAGTAAAAAGCAATGTTTGACTTGTCATAATCCTCACGCGTCGGACAATAATCATTTGACCAGAGCTCCTATACGCATACTCTGTCTTTCTTGTCATCCGAAAATAGCCAAATATTACGCCAAGCCGGTTTTGCATCCACCTTTTAAAGTCGGCAGCTGTACATCTTGCCATAAACCGCATGCCTCCAACTTTAAGAAATTACTGCGCCGTCCGCCAAAGATATTGTGCTTTTCTTGCCATCCGAATATCGCTAAGTTTAAATTAAAACCGGTAAAAATGGCCCCGTTCGAACAGGGGCAATGCCCTAAGTGCCATAATCCGCATGGCTCGGTCAATGATAAGCTACTTCAGGCGCCGGTGCCGACGTTATGTTTTCGCTGCCATAAGAAAATCGAAAAATTACAAAAAAAGGCGGTGATGATGAAGCCGTTTCGGCAGGGGAAATGTTTGGAATGTCATTGGCCGCACGGTTCTGACTACTCTAAACTGCTGCGTGCTTCACTTAAGGGCAATAAAATCTGCTATCGTTGCCACGGTTCTATTAAGAAAAACTATCTAGGTATCGGACATAATCGGGTGGTAAGAAACGCTTCACCTTATCAGCCGGAGGCCGGAGTCGGCAGTTGCCTTAATTGCCATGAACCGCACGCGTCTAATTTCAGCAAGTTGATCCAAAAGGAACAGATATCGCTTTGCCTAGGTTGCCACGGTCCGCGGCGCTATTTCGCTCATCCGATTGGCTTTAAATGGGACGACCCTTGGCGGGGCGGCTATTTACGTTGCGGAAGTTGTCATAATCCGATGGGCAGCGGTAACGCAAGACTTAAACGTCGCCAGCGGGACGGATTATGTCTTAGTTGTCACGTGGCTACCGATCCGTCATTTATCTATTTTTCATCCGGGCCTAAGAAATGGCATAGTTATAAGATTCCCGGTAGTCCTTAAGCTGCGGAATTTGCAATATTACCTGCGTATATGTATAATTTGAATGTTAATGATAAAG
Organism: uncultured Actinomycetes bacterium; assembly: GCA_913009475.1. Lineage (GTDB taxonomy): Bacteria > Actinomycetota > Aquicultoria > CAJVYJ01 > CAJVYJ01 > CAJVYJ01. The sequence goes on from CAJVYJ010000223.1 coordinate 1,523, forward strand.
AGGTCATCGCAAGCAGGAAGAGCGGAGAAATAGATGTCGGATATCTATTTAACTGCAGCAAAGGCGGTATTTTCAGTGGCGGATATAAAGCGAGCTGATCGGATGGAAGCCCGCAAGAAAACTAAGCAATTTATTTATTTGATAATTATTATCATATTAGTAGTGGCTTTTATTTTGTTTTGGTTCTTAAGGAGCGGCCAATCTACAAAAACAAAATCCACAGTGACGGTGGAAACTAAGAATAAAGCCGTTGCCTTATTTAACAAAGGAGATTTTAAAAAAGCTATTCCTAAACTTAAGGTTTATGTTAATGAACATCCGGGTGACATAAAAGCCCGCTCGATTTTAGCTCAATCCTATTGGTTGGACGGTAATAATAAGGTAGCTCTCAACCAGTATTTAATGATTATAAAAATTAAGCCCGATGACGCTGATACTTATTATCGGTTGGGTATTCTTTATGGCTCATTAAAGGAAAATAAGAGATCAATCAGCAGCTTAAAAGAAGCGGTGCGTATTAATCCGAAGTTAGCTGTATTCCAGGCGGAACTGGCAAAAGCCTACGCGCGCAGCGGCAAGTATGACCAAGCAATCAACGGTTGGCGTCGAGCGCTTGATCTGACGCCGGAGAGTAATAGTTCATACCGGGCCGGCATCTATGCCGAAATCGGCAATCTATATCTATTAAAAAATGACTCCGGTAATGCCGGAAGCGCTTATGAAGAAGGTTTAAAAATTGACGGCAATAATGAGTATTTAAAATCACAGCTTAATAAGGTGAAATAATTTGAAATAATGAATATTTAACTGGAAATCCAGTACTAAAGGTTAATTGAATTTAGGCAGTTGTAGGATAATATTTTGGTACCTATATCTCTTTGAAAATGGAAAATGGACGATAGATCGAATGGAAGGTACA
>CAJVYJ010000224.1 GCA_913009475.1 uncultured Actinomycetes bacterium
GATACAACAAATGCCGCCGGACTCGGATCATGCCACTGGCAACTGGGTTTGAGCGGAGCGCAAACCGTCCGTGTTTCGAGCATCGCTATGCCGGGAGCTTCGCAAACGTTTAGCGCACAGCTTCTCCCCAACAAGCCGCCGACAATAGATGTTGTGACTGATACTTCAGTAGTTGAATTGAGTACTCTGATTTTCAAAGTAAAAGCTATCGATCCGGAAAACAGTCCCGTGCACCTGGGTGCTTCTCATCTGCCGCGAGGTGCAAATTTTGATTCCGTCAACACCAGAAATTTCAGTTGGACGCCGGCGCAGGATCAACAAGGAACGTATCAGATACAATTTTCAGCTCGGGATGAAAATGGCGGCTTGGCGCAAAAAAACGTTACCATCAAAGTTGTCAATCTCAACCGTCCGCCGTCCATCACGAAACATCAGCCGGAGCAGGCAGATGTTTATGCTTCGATGTACAACCCGTTACATTTTAGCGTCAGCACTGTTGATCTGGATAATGAGCCGCTCTCTTATTCCTGGCTTTTAAACGGGAATGAAGAAAGTCGGGACACACTCTTTAGCGTCATCCCGAATCCTTATTTGGGAGACGAATTCCAAGTCCGAATCATTGTGAGCGATGGGGCGGATTCCGATTCTTATCGCTGGACGGTGCATGTGCAGCCGACAGCCGTGGAAATAGCCGCCTTTGCCGCACAAACTGTGGAAGACCGGGTTGCCATCACCTGGGAGACGGCAAATGAAGCCGGCACCTCCGGGTATAATATCTTTCGCAGCGTCCATCGGGATGGTCCCTTTGAAATGATCAACAAGATCATGATTGCACCCGGTGAAAAAAACAAATATCAATTTAACGACACACCGCCGCAAACCGGTACAGTCTATTATTACAAATTGCAGGCTGTTTCTACAAACGGCGTGCAGCAATTTTTCGATCCGATCCGGGTTGAAATTGCCAAACCAACAACCAACCCCATGGCCACGCTAATAAAGGCCTGTAGAAAAACAATCTTATAAAGTTGGCGAATGTTGATGCCGACAGCTTTTAAAATCCCATAATCACGTGACTTATCAACTGTCAGCGTGTAAACAGACAGACCCAACACAATAATGCCGATTATAAAAGCAATAAGCGACATCGCGTTGATAATATCTATGCCCATCTGCCTGATTAACCGCCGGTCATTGGCAACCAGCTTTTCACGGCCGACAACATTTACACCTGGAAATTTATTCTCAATTTCCCGAGATACGGTATCGGCTTTAATATTAGACTTAATCGAAACTAAAAAGTAGCTGGCCACACCGGGCAATTTTATTATATTCGCTAATTGACGGCGATTTAGGAAAGTTACCGTATTAGCCATGCTAAAGGTACCCTCGGACAGACCGGCAATGGTAAGCTCTTTACCTAAAACTTCAACTTTATCACCAATTTTAAGATTATTATTACGTGCTAACGTTGCGTCAAGAATAACTTCATTATTTTTAATATTCTTTTTACCAGCTCCCAACCGCCAAGGACCACCGGCCGCCTCGTTAGGATTAAAGCCGACTACGTAAGAGAAAAATTTACGGTTACTGACTTTAACCATACCGTTGATATATAAAATCGCGGAGACATCCTTGACGCCTTTTAGTTGGGCGATGGACCGGCGCAGACGCAATGGCATTCTGGTATTGGCCATATGCATATTGGAAACTCCCTTTTGCATCACCCAAATATCAGCCTGACTTTTATCAATATAAGCGGTAATTTGACCTTCCATACCGGCGATGACACCATTAATGACTAAAATCAATACCAAAACAGCCGCGATACCGCCAATACTGATAAATAGCTTGGTTCTTTCCTGAATTAAATTTTTAAGCGCTAATAATAACATTGTTCCTCACCCGTTAAAAACCTGCGCCGCGTCGACTTTGCCCAACCGCCGTATCGGAATAATTGCCGCTATCAGCGCCATTACAATTGCCAATAAAAATGTTCGCTCTAATACTTCAGCGTTAATCACCAGTAAAAAGCGAGGAGATAAAGTTTCGATAATCTTAAAGAAAAGATTAACCGTCAAACCACTGACAATAAAACCCAAGCTGACATTGATTAAGGATTGGATAATCACAATTGAGTATAAGTGGCGCTTGTCAGCGCCAATAGCCTTAAGAATGCCGTATTCTCTCAATTTCTCGATTACCGCCGTATAAGTTGTCAGACCGATAACCAAAGCGCCGATAATATAAGCAACGCTGATTAAAAGATTGAGCATGCTGCTCATCATTTCTTTTAAAAGTTTGGCTTCTTTCTTAATCAAAGTGGTAGTGATAATAGGATTGGATAGTGGCACACGTTGCTTAATCCTATGGTCCAGTTTATTTAGGTTTACGCCCTTTTCCGCCTTGACTAAAACCAA
>CAJVYJ010000225.1 GCA_913009475.1 uncultured Actinomycetes bacterium
GTGACCTGGTGCGTAGGTTCAATGTACGTTAACAAATATTGAAATAGTGGGTGGGTTTTTTTTTTCAAGCGGAAGACGGCATACGAGATATATCAGTGTGACTGGAGTTCAGACGTGTGCTCTTCCGGTCTGTTTTTTGGCGTACTCGAGCTAAAAAATCCGTAATATCAGAAGGCAAAGCGGCCCTGGCGCCGGTCACTCCGGTTAGAGATACGCAATAGATAAACCCACTCGATATCCCCGTTATTTTGCTTATCCGCTCTTCAGAGCTGGTAGGCGCAATTAAAAATATAGTATCCAGACCATACTGCTTGGCGACAGCCGTCCACCGTGATGACTCTTCAACGCTTAAATCGGGAATTATCAGACCCTCGACCCCGGCTTTAGCGGCTTCATCGGCAAATCGTTCCAAGCCGTATCGATAGACTAAATTATAATAGACCATTAATACTGGAGAAAAATCACGCTCGGCCCTGACTTCACTTATCAATTTAAAGACATCATCGGTATCAACACCTTGGCTAAGCGCCATTTCACTGGCCCGTTGAATAGTAGGCCCGTCAGCTAAAGGGTCGGAATAAGGAATGCCGATCTCAATAATCCGGCAGCCGGAATCAACCAACGCTTCGATGATACTTTTAGAGGCCGCCAGGTCCTTAAAGCCGGCCATAACATAAGGTATCAGCTGCTTTCCAACAGCGAACCGCTCATTTATCCTACTCATAATTCGATTCCCAGCGCTTGCGCGATAGTATTCATATCTTTGTCGCCGCGACCGGAAAGATTGACTACAACTACGGAGCCGGCCGGAATTTCCGGGATTAAGTATTTAAGATATGCCAGCGCGTGCGAAGATTCCAACGCCGGCTGAATACCTTCGGTTACGGAAAGTAACTTGAACGCTTCCAATGCTTCATTATCAGTCACCGATACATACGTCGCCAAACCGGTCTCTTTAAGATAACAATGTTCCGGGCCCACCCCGGGATAATCAAGCCCGGCGGAAATGGAATGAGCCGGAATTATCTGACCGAACTTATCTTGTAATAAAAACTGCAGTGAACCGTGTAAGATTCCCTTGGTACCCTTAGCCAAGGCCGCTCCATGCTTGCCCGTTTCTAAACCGTAACCGGCCGCTTCCACCCCGATTAATTTTGGCTGACCGCCGATAAAAGGATGAAAAATGCCGATGGAATTACTGCCGCCGCCGACACAAGCGACAATATAATCGGGCAATTTGTCCTCAATCTCCCGGAGCTGTTCCTTGACTTCCTTACCGATAATTTTTTGAAAATCGCGCACTATGGTCGGATAAGGATGAGGGCCGACCACGGAACCCAGAATATAAAAAGTTGAATTGATATTAGTGACCCAATCACGCAACGCCTCATTGGTCGCATCTTTGAGCGTCTTCGAACCGCTGCTGACCGGAATCACTTCAGCGCCCAGCAGCTTCATCTTAAAAACATTCAGCGATTGCCGCTTAATATCTTCCTCGCCCATATAAACATGGCATTCCATTTCGAAAAGCGCGGCCGCGGTAGCGGTCGCGACCCCATGCTGCCCGGCCCCCGTCTCAGCGATTACTCGCTTCTTACCCATCCTTTTGGCCATTAAGCCCTGGCCAATGGTGTTATTCAATTTATGGGCACCGGTATGGCATAAGTCTTCTCGTTTTAAATAGATTTTGGACTTACCGAGACGTCGGCTTAAGTTAGCCGCGTAATAAAGAGGAGTCGGTCGGCCGACATATACGCGCAGGTAATATTCGAGCTCCCGCTTAAAATCCGGGTCATCCTTAAGTTCTAAATAAGCGGACTCCAACTCTTCCAACGGCGTCATTAAAGTTTCCGGCACATACTGGCCGCCAAATTCACCAAAATGGCTGGGTAGCTTAGTTTCTTTTTTTGACATATTCCACCAATAGTTTTCAACAATCTCTGAAACTGTTAATAATAAGTTACTATCGACTCATAATTCATCGGCCGCTTTTTCTACCGCCTCAATAAAATCAGCCATCTTTTCGTAATCTTTTTTTCCCGGCGCCGACTCGACACCGCTTGAGACATCAACCGCTGCCGGCCGAGCCAAGCGCACCGCCTCGACGACGTTGTCCGGCGTAAGCCCGCCTGATAAAATAATCGGCCGCCCATACGATTTCGCCGCTAACGCCCACTGCCAATTAAAACTCTTGCCGGTGCCCCCGATCTGTTTTTCATCAAAAGTATCCAGTAAAAACGCGGAGGCTTGTCCGTATTCTTTCAACATTACCAAATCATCAACGCTGCGCAAACGCAGACTTTTAATTACATTTACTTTAAGCTTGCCCATAAATTCAGGCGGCCGGGTACCATGAAGCTGAACCGTATCTAAACCGCAAAAACGGACAATTTCCC
>CAJVYJ010000226.1 GCA_913009475.1 uncultured Actinomycetes bacterium
GCGTTGGCCTCAGAGATAGTTTTGTCTTGGCTCCAAGGCCTTCCGCCGTCGGATACCAATTCACTGATCGCTGGTTACTGATGACAACGGACTCGCTCTCGGTCGTGCCGCCGTTAAAGGGGATCTCGATTCTAGGCATTTTTGGTCACAACGTCTTTCCCGTACTTAATCCCACAAATGCTTTTCTCCTTCCACCTAACTCTTTGGTTTTTATGTTCATATCTACGGCCATAACGGGTTTGGGTCTACAATGTAACTAGCAGGATCAGAGCTTGCTATGATTTCTGCCTCAATCAGATTTGATGCTTTTCGGATCGGTACGATTTTAGATTTCCATTTAGTACGGAGTTGATCGAGCTTTGTTGATTCTGCCGCAGTTAGGATTCCATCCATCTTTTTTTCGAGTAGTTCAGATACTCGAGCCAGCAAATTCCTTTGCTTCCATTCAGGGATAATCGAAACTATCTTTTTGTAGGCTGTTTCTTTTGTTTCGCCTATTTTTATAGCAACAAAATCAGGCGCATTAGCCGCCCATTCCGCTTCGATGGCTGTTATTTCTTTTGCTGTAAGGATAATGTCTTTTCCCTGCTCGCCTCTTATACGTGGTTTATCAAGGCCATCAATTGCCCATTGGTCACGGAACACCTTTTCATCCGTGCCGCTCAATTTTTCAAATTTATCTTTAGCCAGCTTTTTATATAGCGCCATTTTAACTACCCCTTATTCCGTACATGCGTATTACACCAGAAGCTATATTGCCTGATGACATTTGATACCTGACCCCGTCAACAGCATTTGCAGCTATTTGGTATTGCCCTTCAACAACGATAATACAGCCGTATGCAGAAGTGCTGGCATAATTAAAACTGCCATAAAATCGCTTGAACAAGCTTGTAGAATCAGGGGCATTTAATATTATGTGACCTGTTATACCCTCGCCAGCGGCGCTGCCTGCTGATATGCCTCCACCCGCACCGGCAAGCCTGATAGAACCGGTACCGTTATTTTGGGTAATTAAATCAGTTGCCGCTCCACTTCGCCCGATATGAGCGTAATCATATACATTTGCCGTAACCCATGACGAGTCGCCATCTATACTAATTTGTAGTTCAAGATAAACTCCATCAGTGGCGGGGACAATACTGTCAAACTCAAACCGATAAAAAGGGTAGGTTCCGTCAATAGCAGAAGTGAAAGCTAAGGTTGCACTTGCTGCGGCGGTTTGCGTATCTAATAGAACTTTGCTTGCGCCTTGGCCTGCGGTGGGAGCTGTCCCGGTAATAGCTTTACCACTCGCCAGATTTACATTGTAAACCCGCCAAACTAACCCGTCATATTTTGCTGAGAAGTCAGCTCCGGCATCAAGCGTAACGTCTGCCGCGCCCTGTACAATAAATAGCTTGGAAAATCCCGAAGAGGGAGCCGTATTGTGTTTTAGCGGGAGAGCACCATCGGCAGTAAAGTGCCGGACTTCGTTTACAACACCATCGGTGAAGCCGTTTATCGGAACGGTGCCAGTAATGTCGTTGTAATTGCCGTCATTTAAAAGAACGCAATCATTGGCAGAGACAATATCAGCGCCTTTTTTGTTTAACAGTTCAAGACGGGAAGCAATTATAGCGTCATACCACGTGCTGCCGGGTGTCGAATCTGAACTATGACAACCATAAACTTGAATTTTTGCATAACTCGCTGCCGCCGGGGGCTTTTTAATTGAATATTTTTGAGTCCAGCTCGTCGGATTAGTGGTTGAATCGTCATAAAGATTTGTCGTCGAGATAGCGACCTTGTCCAGGTCATACCATAGGATATCGACCACGTTACGGACATCGACTACCGAGGATTTAATTGCAAAGACAACTGCCAACAAGTCGGCAGGCGTTACCTCAAAAAACGAGGATATCGCGTCGCCACCACCGGATCCGGTAGACGTAAATTTAAGAGATCGAGAACCTTTGTAGGAATCCGCCTCATCAAAGGCGACTGTGCCAATAGTTGTTACTGTCCAGTCATCGGGAAGTGTGGCCCCGATCCCGAATGACCCGTTAAGCACGAGGTTATTGGCGTCGGTAACAGTGGATTCTTCGTTGGCACCAAAGTTATCGACAGGGTAATTCGGAAGCTGAACATCATTTGCATCGGTGACATTTATTTTATAAATGCCGTCCCACCAGATCTCGGCCCGGCCATAGGCATCGAGGATGATGGGATTCGTATGGGTGCCGACCTTATCTTTGTCCAGGTAGGTTGAGATCGGAAGAGCGTCGTGTAGGGAAAGAGTGTAGATCTCGGTGGTCGCCGTATCATTAAAAAAAAAAATATAATAAAAAAAAAAAAAAAAACATATGACACAA
>CAJVYJ010000227.1 GCA_913009475.1 uncultured Actinomycetes bacterium
CTCTTTATCTATGGGTAACGCCTTATTAATAGCGTTCAGATACGCCTTGGCGCTGGCTTCGATAATGTCAGTCGATATGCCGCGCCCCAAAACCTCTCGGCCGTCGATACGTAAGTTAATAGAGACATCCCCTTGGGCGTCAAGCCCGCCGGTTATAGAGCTCACGTTATAAGCCAGCAGTTTAGCGTCAACACCAGTCGCTTCACTTATCGCGTTGCAGGCGGCGTCAACCGGCCCATCGCCGGTAGCCGTCTTCTCCACCATGCCTTCTTTTGTCGCCAGCCTAACCGTAGCCGACGGAGTGCTGTCCGAATCGGAACTTACTTTCAGATAGTTTAAAGTATATAAATCTGCTTCCGTCCGCGCTTCATCAGCCAATAAAGCCTCAATATCATCATTGCTTATTTCCGACTTTTTATCAGCCAGGTCTTTAAAACGTTTAAATGTCCTGGCGAATTCATCGTCTTCCAAGTGATATCCCATCTTTTCCAGCTGTGCCCGCAACGCGTGGCGACCCGAAGTCTTACCGAGAATAAATTTGCTTTCGCTCAATCCGATCATGACCGGATCAATAATTTCATAAGTAGTTCGGTCCTTCAACATACCGTCGGTGTGAATTCCCGATGAATGGGCAAAAGCGTTGGCACCGACTATCGCCTTATTGTATTGCACGTGATACCCGGTCAAATTGCTGACCAGTTTGCTGGTTCGATAGATTTCTTTTGTATTCAGCGCCAGTGTCTTCCCCAACGACCGCTCACGAGTAGCCAATATCATAACTATCTCTTCCATAGCAGCGTTACCGGCACGTTCGCCTAAGCCATTGATAGTGCATTCCACCTGATTAGCTCCGGCCTCAACCGCCGCCAGTGAATTAGCCACCGCCAGCCCCAGGTCATTATGACAATGGACACTTAGTATTATTTCATTCAATTGTGGAACCCGCTTTTTTAAAGAAGTAATCAAATCATGGAACTCCTCCGGCAAAGCATAACCGACGGTATCGGGAATATTAATCACTGTCGCGCCGGCCTCAATGGCTGTTTCCACCATACGGCAGAGATAATCAAAATCGGCTCGAGTAGCGTCTTCCGGTGAAAACTCAACATCCGGCGTATAGCGTTTTGCCCGCTTGACCGCGATTTCGACCATCTTTAAGACTTCATCCTTACTCTTCTTAAGCTTGCGCTTAATGTGAATATCAGAGCAAGCAATAAACGTGTGTATCCGCGGGCGCTCCGCTGATTTGATCGCCTCCCAAGCGCGGTCGATATCGCTGTCCAAAGCTCGTGACAGCGCCGTAATAGTTGAGTGGCGCACCTTATCAGCAATAGTGGAGACTGCTTCAAAATCACCTAATGAAGTGATGGGGAAACCCGCTTCGATAGCGTCTACACCCATCCGCTCCAGTTGCTGGGCAATCTCTAATTTTTCTCTGGTATTTAAACTGATACCGGGGGATTGCTCCCCGTCTCGAAGGGTAGTATCAAATATATAAACCCTGTTTTTATCCATCTTTCTTCTCACTTCGCTTGCAATTGGAAATTGAATTTTTTAATTATAAAGCCTTCACGGGCGGGCGCAAGGCCCGCCCCTACACGTTTACGCTCTTTCACCACTGTCATCCTCGACCATCTTACGCTTGTCATCCTCGACCTACTTTACGCTTGTCATCCTCGACCTACTTTACGCTTGTCATCCTCGACCTGATCGGGGATCCACGAGCAACAGTGCTTTTTAATACTTTATTTGTTCTCACTCCAATGCACTTCTTTACCTGGATTCCCAGTCAAGCTGAGAATGACAAACGTAGGAGAACTAAGAATGACAAAAAGCATCAGTTCCCGACCTACTTTACACTTGTCATCCTCGACTCTGATCGGGGATCCACGAGCAACAGTGCTTTTTTATTTTGTATTAACTTCCCCCGTAATCCATGCCTACAGCTCTATCGCGTGCGCGTAATCTATACCGGCTTGGTCCTTGATCTCTTCTAATAAAGTGTCAGGAATCGAACCATCAATATTTACACCCATTACCGCTTGACCGCGAATCTTCTTTCTGCCTACTTGCATACTGGCGATATTAATATTTTCCCGCCCCAGAATAGTACCGACCTTGCCGATCATTCCGGGTTTATCCTCATATCTGAAAAACGCCATATATTTTGTCGGTATCATATCGATGTCATATTCAAACATCTTTACAAAATGCGGCGTCTTTTTCTTGCCAATTAAGGTACCGGCAATCGATACCTCATGCTCACTGGAGACACCTTTAGATCGGAAGAGCACACGTCTGAACTCCAGTCACACTGATATATCTCGTATGCCGTCTTCTGCTTT
>CAJVYJ010000228.1 GCA_913009475.1 uncultured Actinomycetes bacterium
AGAGTCTAAGAGACATCTAGAAGGGCGGCATACGAACTATCAGTGTGACTGGAGTTTATATGTTTTTTTTTTTTTTTTTCAAGCAGAAGACGGCATACGAGATATATCAGTGTGACTGGAGTTCAGACGTGTGCTCTTCCGATCTTTATACGCAAGATTGGCAGAACCGGAAAGGCCGGCCTCGCTACATTCGACAATAAGCACTTCAGCACGGGAGAATATCAGTTCATCGCTTAAATCAATAGCCTGCATTACACTGCTTAATTGATGCAACCCGTTGGGAAGCGTAGGGCCTATAGCAAGGCAGAGATTTATTTTTGCCGGCGCATTAATGATTATAGACATGAATTCATTTTAAATAAAAAAACAGCTCAGGTAAATTAATTTATTTACCTGAGCTGTTTACTGGTCGCTCTTACTGCGGCAACCAGGGAAGTAAATTCTCCCCATTGTGAAGATGAGTGAGCTCGACCGTTTTGGTCAAGACATCAGCGTAACTGTAAGAGACTCGCCGAGAGCGATTTCTTTTCTCTTCAACTTTAATGACGAAAAGATTAGGGTGGGTTTCTTCCAGGATACCCATACGCTCAATAATTCGACAACGCCCCATATTAGCCTTGACCTTCATCCTGATGCCGACACAAGAACTCAAATCGGTTTTTATCCGACCTACGACATCAGCCTGTTCAATTTGTAACAGGCCCATATAAGACTCCCTCCGTAAATAGTGACAACCGCTTTATATTGTACGCCAACTTAGATAAAAAATCAAACGATATTTGATAAACACCCAAGATAAATACCCATACATCCACGGAAAACACCCACTGGCAAATATAAACTTGATACCCGTACGTATCTTATTTTAAACAAAAAGCCGAAATATTTTTTTTAATTATTATCGATTTTAAAGAATAGGTAGTAGAGAAACCTGTCTAAGCTTAATAATCCGGGCTAGGTTTTGTCAGCCATCTGGCGATTTGAATAGCGGCTATGCCTAAAAAAAGGTGATCGCCAGCGGGAATAACTTTATGGCTAATACGTTGGAAGAAAAAATCGGATTGCTGGGATGGATTATCTTTTCCGTCGTTAACAACAACCACCAGACTACGACTGTTAATGCCGAATAAAGAAGAGCTTTAAATTTTGGATTTGCCAGTAAGACATTGACGGTAACAATCAGCCCCGACGCCAATAATCTTTTTACCCGTTGATAAATTGTCAAGATTGAAGATCTGACCCCATTAGACAGCTTTTTTCCTTTTGGGAAAGCCGGAGGCGAAAGCGGTAATTGCTGACGATAGTCCTTGTAACGGCATTAGCTCCTCGACTCCTCCCAGCGCCACCGCTTTTTCAGCCATACCAAAGATGACCGAAGTTGCCTTATCCTGCGCCAGAGTAAGCCCACCATTGTCTCTTATAGCCTTCAACCCTGAGGCGCCATCGGAGCCCATACCGGTTAAGAGTACACCACAGCCGGTATCTTGGCAATTCTGAGCCACCGACTTAAATAGAACGTCTATTGAAGGTATCGTCGACGCTCCCGCAGGCTCCTCGCTATAATAAGCTACTAAATTACCATTAAAATCTTTTACCTTCAGATGTTTACCGGCTCCGGCAAATAGTACCATGCCGGGCATTACCGCCTCGATATCGCCGGCGACTTTAACTTGTAACTCGCAGTAGTTATTTAATCTGTCCACCAACGCATCAGTAAAACCAGCGGAAATATGCTGAACAGCGACTATTCCTAAAGGAAAATTCTTGGGTAAACCGGATAAGATGACCTGTAAGGCGCTGGGGCCGCCGGTTGACGCGCCAATAGCCACCACCCCTCGACCGGCGGCTTTATATGAGACTGCCCGGCTCTTTTTGATTTTGGCTGTTTCCGGCCGTGCCGCCTGCCGTATTTGTTCAGACGTAGGCCTGCCGATTACGGTCTTTATCCTACTGACCGCTGCCATCTTGACTTTACTGATGAGCTCTTGCCTGATTTTGTTTATAGCTCCCGGCCGCATCAGGTCAAGAGGTTTGGGAATAAAATCAATCGCCCCATAGGACAAAGCAGCAATAGTCTCGCGCGCGCCCCGGCGGGTTATGGAACTAAGCATAACTACCGGCGTCGGCACCTCTTTAATAATTTTCTTTAAAGCAGTCAGACCGTCCATCACCGGAGATCGGAAGAGCGTCGTGTAGGGAAAGAGTGTAGATCTCGGTGGTCGCCGTAGCATTAAAAAAAAAAAACCAAAACACTAATCACAATAATTTTAACAATCTCATCCTTACCGTCCTTTCCCATTGCTTATGTCCATGTCACTACC
>CAJVYJ010000229.1 GCA_913009475.1 uncultured Actinomycetes bacterium
TTCACGGGCGAGGGCCAGCCTCGCCCCTACACGTTTTACGCGCTTCACGCTCTTGCGCTTTTTCGCTTTTCTCCCCTCATTCGGCGGCGGTCATATGGGATTCGTGTCCGGAGTTAAATACTTAGACAGGCTCATTATAATGCGTTATTATAACAATAATAATCATAAAACATGGAGGCAATATATGAGTTGGGGGCTTAAAAATCGCTTAGCGCGCATAATAAAACCGGCTGATGGGCGAACAGTTATGTTGGCGGTCGACCACGGGTATTTTCTTGGCCCCACCAGTCGGCTGGAGGACCCCCGAAAGACTATCGAGCCGATACTAAATGACGCTGATACTCTGATGTTGACCAGAGGTGTTTTACGCAACTGTGTCGACGCGGATACGGCGACTCCGATTGTGCTGCGGGTCTCCGGCGGTACCAGTATTATCGGCCCGAGTTTGGCCGACGAAGGCATCACTACCTCGATGAGAGAGGCGGTCAGGCTAAACGCGGTCGGCGTGGCTCTTTCCATTTTTGTCGGTACTCAGTATGAGCGTCAAACGCTGCTTAATTTATCTAAATTAGTATCTAAAGGGGAGGGAATAGGCATGCCGGTCTTGGCGGTGACCGCTGTCGGTAAAGAGCTGAAAAAGCGGGATGCCAGGTATTTGGCACTTTGTTGTCGCATTGCCGCGGAGCTGGGTGCTCATATAGTTAAGACCTATTATTGTGAAGATTTTGAAAAAGTAGTCGCGGGTTGCCCAGTACCCGTCGTAATTGCCGGTGGTCCTAAGCTCGACAATGAGCTTGACGCTTTAAAATTAGCCGCTGACGCTATTAAACGCGGCGCGGTCGGGGTGGATATGGGTCGTAACATCTGGCAGTCCGATTATCCGATGGCGATGATAAAGGCGGTCCGCGCTGTTGTGCATCAGAACGCCACTCCCGAAGAAGCCTATGATCTCTTTGCCAGCCTCAAGAGTGAGCCGGTGGGTTAACTATAATAAATATCTCTTTCTACAGGGAATTTATTTTGTCTTTGAATAAATATTAGAGTATTTGATAAAAACTAAGTCAATAGCGCAACCATAAAAAAAGAATAAATTAAGATGAACAAACTGGCAATCGGGGCTCATCCGGATGATATTGAGTTAATGTGCGGAGGAGCGTTGGCTTATTATGCGAAACAAGGTGAAAAGTGTTTATAATATTATTGTTTCGAACGGGGAGTTAGGTTTTGCCAGAAAGAGCGTTCGCAGACAAGAAGCACTGGACGCCGCTAAAATCATTGGCGTTAAAGAGGTTATATTTTTAGATTATTTTGATGGTAAAGTACCTTGCAATATAGATATTCAAACAATAAGGGCTCTGGCCAGGTATCACGGGTTTCAGGTTAATGTAAAATACGCTGAGATATTTAAACCTTATCATTATGTCATTAATATGATTGATTAAAAAAGGTCAAAGTTTAATCTTTTGCATGGTTCTCTGTTTTTCAAATTGATCGCAAACAAGACACGGTACGCGTGACATTTCCTTATCATAAATCAAATTTTCCCCCTTGGAAAAAAGTGAACGTGAGAAGCGATAATATTTATTATTCCATATTTCAGCGAGTTCTTCGTTTATAAGGTTGCCATATGAAAAACTATCGAATCCTTGACCGCAGCATGGATATATGCGCCCGTCAGGCTTGACGGCCATTCCCAGATATAGCCAAAAGCATGTTTTTTTACTTGTCTTCGGGAGGGGCGTTGTGATATTTTTTGGTCGGATCTCTTGTCTGTATGTTATCTTATCGACCCCGCATTGCTTTAAAAAACTTTCAATTAAAGGTATCTCTTCTTTTATGTGGTCAAATAAGATAACTTGAACGTCGACAATAGGCCATTTCATTTTTCGCTTTCTCTTGTATTCCATCACTGTTTTAATTCCATTTTTTACTATATCAACATTGCCGCCGATTCGATATTTTGCATAATTATCCTGAGTGTATCCGTCCAAGCACGGCTCCAAAACGGTTAGGCCGCTATTGAGTAAAGCGTCTACGTCTTCGTTGCGAAAAATATTAAAATTTGTGCTAATCAGAGTACTGATGCCGCGTTCGCGCGCATAGCTTATCATATTGTATATGGATTTATTCATCAACGGCTCGCCTCTGTCATAAAGAGAAGCTCTTAATGTATATTTGGCTATTTTATCAAGGATTGTTTTAAAATCCTTGATATCCATTGGTCGCTGTTCATTTATCTCTCTGTTGTGAGCGTCGCAGTTAACGCAACGCAAATTACAGATCGGAAGAGCGTCGTGTAGGGAAAGAG
>CAJVYJ010000230.1 GCA_913009475.1 uncultured Actinomycetes bacterium
AATATCTTTTAATACTTTATTTAACGTATGGCCTACGTGGATATCGCCGTTGGCGTAAGGAGGACCATCGTGAAGAATAAACGATTTTCTATTGCCTTCATTGCGCGACAGTCTATCGTTTAAAGCAATATCTTCCCAGAGTTTTAATATCCTGGGCTCCATCACTGTCAAATTTCCCTTCATCGGAAATTCAGTCTTTGGTAAATTTAATGTGTTTTTGTAGTTCCCCGCCATCATTCCCTTAAAATAAAAAAACTCTTACCGCCTTAAATGACGAGTAAGCACTGTCTATTTCTATTGATTCAAAAATTATCAGATACCACCTGTAGTGTCAATATTGGTTAAAGTAAAATTCTAAATAACTGATTTGGCTTTCGGAAGTATTGAGCTTAATTGATAAAATATGAGCAATATAAACATAGGAGCCAGCGGCATTAACAACCTGAGAAATGATACACTTATTAAAAACTTATAGCTCCAGGGCGTAATTAGGTAGATAAGCGCATACAAGGATAGAATAAAAATAATATTTAAAAAAATAAATAAATTCTCTCGCTTAAACAATGACAACGGCGCCAGAATTATGCTGATTAACGCCAGCGTATAGATTCGTCCCCAATGTAAAGGATTCAGAGATTCATCCTTCATCAATATTATAGTTTCTTTTAGCCGGTCGCGACCGGCTAAAATATTGGCCAGGTGAAAACGAGAGCCATAATTTTCCCAGCTGACTTGATAGCTCTTTTTTACGCCAAACCAAAATCCGACTACGGCCATGATTATCACCAAGCCTCTTAACAAAATAAGGAGGTTTTCCAAAGTATATCTGGTTAGCAACAAGGTTAACCCTATCGCTATCAGCGCCATCGGCAGCCCCTCATTTTTAGTCAATGCCGCCATAGCTAAGAAGATAAACGATAGATAGAGATATTCTGACTTATTCCGGCGCAACCAGGCTACGATATATATAGAGCCGGCGCCGTAATAAAAGGCCAGCGGCACATCAGCATAACCTGAAGCGGCCCCAATATCGATTGACCCAAAAATCGGTATGGAGATCAGTATTAAAGCCGCGGCCAGACCGGCTACCGTACCCAGAAGATTTTTAATATGGAAATAAACTATTATGACCAGGCTGAAAAACAGGCCCGGAAAAATCACTTTTATAAGCCTGTCGTTAACATGCTTTAGCATTGAAAAAATATAATATTCGCTCAAGGGGACTAATAGCGGATAATCCTTATGAGGATGCAGACGAAATTGGTCGGTAAAACCTTCGGCTTTAATTGTCTTCTCATAGTAGATTATTTTTGCTTTCGACCCCCAAATGGCACGGTCATCCCACGATGAGAGCGGACGGGCCAGAGCGCGATAACCGATGTTTAATCCGGCCGCTATAATAAATATGATAAGAATTATCTTAATAGCCGCTTCATACATGTTTAGGCTTTGTTTTTGGAGAGCTTTCCTGGGAATCGTAAACTGAGTCCGTTTCAATCGAAGGATTGATATAATCCAAATCAAAGAGGTAACGAGATAAGTAGATGATGAATTTAATGATACGCCGAGCATACTTAAAGCCATAAGAATAACCGACATCGAGCCTAAACCTAAACCAAAATATATAGCAATACGTTCCCACAACGGGAATGAATCAAGCCAGTATCCCACCAACCAGCCCAAAGCTTCTATCGTGGCTAGCGCCAATACTAATTTAATGGCTGTAAAAATCAATTATCGACCTTTTTTCAGAGGTTTAGCTTTTAGCTTTTCGCCGCTATCGTAAATAACCCAATCTATCTTATATTTTTTTAAAAAACTCTTCGGTACATCTTTAAGAGCATAAGAGAGATTGCTTTTATACATATAGATTTTTCTTGGCAGCAAATAATACGCCTCAAAGAAGAAGAACCCCGTCGACATACCCTTTTTATTGGGAACTAAAATTACCCGCGCGTCCGGAGGTATTTTCTTAGATACGGAGACTATATATTTATAATTCGGTAGCAGCTGCAAATTAGGTATCTGATATTTCGTATAATAACTTTCCCTAATAGACATAACAGTTACCTTAAGCGCCAGCAAAACCAGAAGCGACACTAGATCGGAAGAGCGTCGTGTAGGGAAAGAGTGTAGATCTCGGTGGTCGCCGTATCATTAAAAAAAAAAACAACAAAAAAATCAAAGAAAATGAACAAAATCAAAGAAAATAAAGCGTAGCATAGTCTCTAGCTAGCATCTAACACATCGACACAGCTATCTTTCAGTTGC
>CAJVYJ010000231.1 GCA_913009475.1 uncultured Actinomycetes bacterium
CCATAGACTGATACCTTAGACGGATTGGTAGCTAGTAGTTGAGAGTGTGTATGTTTTTTTTTTTTTAATGATACGGCGACCACCGAGATCTACACTCTTTCCCTACACGACGCTCTTCCGATCTAGCGCAAATCTCATCCAATCCGCTTACTTTATATGAAACGATAACACTATCTTTATCGGTTTTAACCAGGCGTTGGCTGGGATGCCAACTGGCCTCTTGAACCAGCCGAGCGGCATTGCCGTTGAATTTAACTTTTACATCTCTAACCTTTCCATGCGCCACCCGCCAGGAATCGGCCATATATCTTTGCAGCGAAAAATCACTCGGCCGTTTAAAAGTCTTTTTAGTTTTACGCAGTGACACGATTCTGTCCAGGCGAAACAACCTGAGATTTTGGCGTTTATGACAATAAGCAACCAAATAGCAAAAACCGTCGCGAAAAACGACTCCATACGGGTCCACGAGCCGGGCAGCTCTTTTTTCTCGACCCAGGCTATGATAGTCGATGTTTAACGAAATATTGTCATCAGCGGCCTGATTAATAGCGGTAAAGTTTTTTTGGTAAGGCGAATAATCAATTACAGGTTCACGACCTATTAAAAAATTGTCCGGGACTTTGCCGCTTAATTTTTTCATGCTGTCCGGTAAATTAGCCAATATCTTATCCATGGCCGCGTTTATTGGCCCAGCCAATAAATCCCCGGATATCTTTTTAAAACCACCGGCCGCTAAAATCAAGCTCAAGGCCTCTGAAAGACTAAGCTTTAAATCAGGCAGATAAAAGTTTTCGCTTAGGCGATAGCCCCGGTCGGTAATTATGGGAACGTCCGCCATTCGCAGTATTGTAATATAACGATAAACGGTGCGTACGGAAATTTCACAGCTTTCGGCCAACTCCAATGCTCGAAGCCCCGGTTTCTGCTGAATCTTAAGCAAGATCTGTAATATTCGCCAAAGGTTACTGGTCTTCTCCATACTGTTAAGAGTTCACCCAACCTCCCCCAGAGGTGGTCGGCCTAATATTTGGCAATAATCGTCTTAGCACCATAAACTTGTTGACCGACTTTAATCTTAAAATCTAAATTTTCTTGATAGATTACCAGGTCAACCTGAGAACCGCGTTCGATAAAGCCTATCTTCTGCCCAACGGTCAAGGTCTCCCCTTCTTTCACAAAACCTCTTATTTTATTGACAAACTTATCGGCGATTTCCACTATGACAATTTCCAGGTCATCATTTTTAATAAATAAGGTATTTCTTTCGTTCTGAAAATGAAATTTTTTATCGAACAGGTCAATGGCTCTCCTTAAATATACTATATTTATATATTCCCAGAGATCGACCATAGGCAAATTGACCTTCGCTTGAGTGTGGACTATCTTTTCGACTTTCGCCGCTACCGGGGCGTAATTATAATGAACGTCCAGCGGCGACATGTAGATTCCCACCAGCCATCCCTTTTTAGGCATATTCTCTAATTTGCTCAGCTCCGTAAGAGCGATCTTGTGGCCAAGCTTTTCCGAATAAACAGTGCCTTCCTTAATGGGTTTGATATAAATTACTTGGCCGTCGGCGGGAGAAATAATCAGATTTTTACCTGCCGGCGGCTTTCTGACCGGATCGCGATAAAACCAAACTTTCCTTAAAAATAAGAACACTAATAGACAAATGATGGCGATAACAGCCAATATTTTTAAAATAGTCATAAACGCGCAGCTTTACCTCTTCTTATTTTTCCTGCAAATATTTCCAAAGGTCGTATGGTAATTTTGGAATGTAATAGGTCGCTAACCCGGCTACCGACTTTAAGGCCTTATTCCTGCCTGCCCGATTCGACTCTTTAACTTTTAGCTTTCGACTGCGATAGCCGGAATCAAGCGCCGAATAGGTTTTTTCCAAACCATGTTTTTGATAATGTTTATAGATAATATCAGAGGGCGTCACTTTGAACAAACTTTTGGAGACGGGAAAAATATCAGAGAGCAATTTATAGCGTTCTTCCAATTCCGGACCGAACCCATGCAAAGAAACATCTTGCCTCAACCGGTTATACTCTTCCAGGTAGATCGGAAGAGCACACGTCTGAACTCCAGTCACACTGATATATCTCGTATGCCGTCTTCTGCTTGAAAAAAAAAAAACACAAAAAACAATAAAAAACACAAAAAACACACCCATACCGCCCTCAGCCCACCTCACTGTTGTCCACACGAATACC
>CAJVYJ010000232.1 GCA_913009475.1 uncultured Actinomycetes bacterium
GCGACCACCGAGATCTACACTCTTTCCCTCCACGACGCTCTTCCGATCTATCCGTTATAGTAGAAGACGGCGGCTTGGGCGGAAAAACAGCGGCGCCTATAGCTAAAGAGATTTTCAGTTCCTTATCTGGTTTAAGATTTTAATAGGTTGCGTACAGAGAAAGTGGCGTTTATGATATTACCAAGTTTAAATACATATCCGAATTGTTGTCAAAGGGGTTGGCCCGAATAAATGATAGGTAAAACTTTTGGCGGCCGGTATTCAATTCAGGAAAAAATCGCCAGCGGGGGTATGGCCGAGGTCTACCGTGCCCATGATATTACTTTAAACCGCACCGTCGCGGTAAAGATATTATATTCCCGTTATGCCGCGGAAGCCGGGTTTGTGGCTCGCTTCCGGCGGGAAGCTCAAGCAGCGGCTAACTTAAACCATCCCAATATTGTCAATATTTATGATTGGGGCTCGGAAGATTCTACTTATTATATCGTAATGGAATTTATTACCGGCCGCACCTTAAAAGATATCATCGCGGAGCAAGCGCCAATGGACGAGCCGACCATTATAAATATCGGTCGGCAGGTAGCCGCGGCTCTTAGCCACGCCCATAGTCATAATCTGATACATCGTGACATAAAGCCCCATAATATTATCATCACCGAAGACGGCAAAGTTAAGGTGACTGATTTTGGAATTGCCCGATCAACAACATCAACCATGACACAGACAGGCTCCATTCTGGGAACAGCTAATTATTTGTCGCCGGAGCAAGCTCAAGGTAATGAAGTCGGCAGTGTTTCCGATATTTATTCACTGGGAATTGTCTTGTTTGAGATGGCCACCGGCCAAGTACCTTTTACCGGAGATAGCCCGGTTGCTATTGCTTTAAAACATATTCATGAAGCACCGCCGTTGCCGCGACGCTTAAACCCGAACTTGCCGGTAAACTTGCAAGAAGTAATAGTCAAAGCCATATCCAAACACCCCAGTGACCGCTATCAAAGTGCTGAAGAATTAAGCGAGGACCTCGGGCGTTGCGCTAAGGGCCTACCTATCGCCCCGGCTTCAGCCGGCGGCGCGGAAACTATCGTTATCCCCAGGATTTCGGCCGCGAAAAAAGTGGAAGAAAAAGAAGAGGAACCGGAAAAGCCTTCGCGACGAAAATTAGCTTGGATAATTGCCGCGATAGTAATCGCCATACTCCTTATCGGCGGCATCGCCGGTGGTTTATTTTATATCAACTCGACCACTGTACGAGTGCCCGATATCACAGATTTATCCAAAACCCAAGCAACAACCATGCTGGCTAAGAAGAAATTAAAGCTATCCGTTACTGATTCTGTCTTTAATGCCAAATATAAGCGCGGCCGGATAATCCAACAAAGCCCGGAGCCCGACGCTAAGCTGCGCACCGGTTCAACGGTAAAAGTAGTCATCAGTAAAGGAAGGGAAAAGGTGGCTGTGCCTAAACTAATAGGCATCACCCTTGACCAGGCAACATTTTTTCTGGCCAAATCTAATTTAAACGTAGGTAACATAACCAGAGAATATAATAACGACGCAGCGGCAAGCATTGTTATCGGCCAAGACCCACCCCTCGGTACCAAGGTCCTAAAAGAAACCAGTATCGATTTGAAAGTAAGTAAGGGCCCCACTCCCATACGCGTACCTGACGTTGTCGGCAAAGCCGCGGCGGAGGCTGAAGCTATTATCGGCCAAAGAAAGCTGACGCCGGCTAAGACAGATGAGTTCAACGACACCATTGATGCCGGTAAGGTTATTCGTGAAAGCCCGCAAGCCGGCACGATCATTAAAAGGGGTGGTACCGTCAATATCGTTGTCAGCAAAGGCCCGGAGAAGATCGATGTGCCCGATGTTAGCGGCATGAATAAAAACGACGCGAAAACGACGCTGGAAAGCTTGGGCTTTGTCGTGACGACCAATACATCGATCGCCTCTCCCGCTAATTTTGATAAGGTCGTCAATCAGGATCCGGCCGCCGGCGATCAAGCCAATAAAGGTTCAACCGTAGTCATCTGGATTGGCGTCAGCCCCTAGAAGCGTGGCCGAAAACCCAATCTGCGTTGTTAGCCTCCGCCTCAGATCAGTCACGTACCAACATGTACAGATCGGAAGAGCGTCGTGTAGGGAAAGAGTGTAGATCTCGGTGGTCGCCGTATCATTAAAAAAAAAAAAAACTAAATA
>CAJVYJ010000233.1 GCA_913009475.1 uncultured Actinomycetes bacterium
TAATATTAAATTGATGTTATGTTTGTTTTTTTTTTTTCAAGCAGAAGACGGCATACGAGATATATCAGTGTGACTGGAGTTCAGACGTGTGCTCTTCCGATCTGTAAAAGGTTTGATTAACCCAACAAGCAGCTTATTTAGCTCTTTAAACGGTAAAATACGAAGTTGTAGATCTGTCATTGTTTTCTCGCGTAAATCCTGTTAAAAGTTCACTGATTTCTTTGGCCCCCAAATCAGTGCCGTCTCTCAATCTTAAGGCAGCTGTGTCGGAGGCGGCTTCGCGGTCTCCGGTTACGAGAATATAAGGGATTTTCTGTAGCTGTCCATCACGGATTTTACGGCTGACAGTTTCCGAGCGGCTGTCGATATCGACTCTTAATCCGGCGGCGCGAAATTTATCAGCTATTGCGTCCGCGTATTCAAAATGGCGGTCGGCTATCGGCACCAACATTATTTGAACCGGCGCCAGCCATAAGGGAAAGGCTCCCGCGTAATGTTCTATTAAACAACCGATAAAACGTTCCAGCGAACCAAGCAGGGCCCGGTGAACCATAATCGGCCGCTGATCTAAATTATCTTGTCCTTTGTAAGTAATATCAAAACGCTCCGGTAAGTTGAAATCGACTTGAATGGTAGTACATTGCCAGGCCCGACCCAGCGCGTCTTTTATCTTAAGGTCTATCTTGGGGCCGTAAAAGACACCTTCGCCCGGATCGAGCTGATAGGCCAAGCCCACTTTATCAAGAGCGTTTTCTAAGGACGAGGTAGCTTTAGCCCAATTATCCAAGGTACCGACATACTTCTTTGGCCGGGTGGAGACATATACATCATATTGGTCGAAACCAAAGGTTTTCAGCATTGATAATACAAATTTGATAACTCCGATAATCTCATCTTCAAGTTGATCGCCGCGGCAAAATATATGAGCGTCATCTTGAGTGAAGCCGCGAACTCTCAGTAAACCATGGAGCACTCCTGAGCGCTCGAAGCGATAAACCGTTCCTAACTCAGCCCAGCGGATAGGCATATCCCTATAGCTACGCGGTTTGGATTTATAAATCTTAATGTGTCCGGGACAGTTCATTGGCTTGACGATATAATCCTGGCCTTCAACAGACATCGGGGCATACATATTTTCCCGATAAAAATCCCAGTGGCCACTGGTCTTCCAGAGGTCGACTTTGGCAATATGAGGAATCATGACCAGTTCATAGCCATTTTTTAAATGTTCGTCACGCCAGAAATTTTCAATAATATTACGTAAAAGCGCGCCTTTGGGGTGCCAAAGAGGCAAGCCTGGTCCCACCTCGGGATCGATATGAAAAAGATCCAACTGCTTGCCCAAAAGCCGGTGGTCCCGGCGCTCGGCTTCTTTTAACATTTCCAAGTAGGCGTCCAGATCTTTTTGCCGACTGAAAGCGGTGCCGTAAATTCTTTGGAGCATAGGCCTGTTTTCATCGCCGCGCCAATAGGCTCCGGCTACTGAGAGCAGTTTAAAAGCCTTGATTTTTTTCGTACCGGGAACATGGGGACCGCGGCAGAGGTCGGTAAAATCATCTTGCCGGTAAAGGCTGACTTGAGCATCTTCCAAGTCGGCTATCAATTCGACTTTATAATCTTGGCCGGCGTCTTTAAAAAACTCAGATGCTTGGTCGGACGGCATTTCCCGGCGCTCAATGGGAATATCGCGGCTGATTATCTCGCTCATCTTGGCCTCTATTTTCGGCAAATCGTCAGTTGAAAGCGAGTGGCTGAAATCAAAATCATAATAAAAACCATTGTCTATGGTCGGCCCGATGGCCA
Organism: uncultured Actinomycetes bacterium; assembly: GCA_913009475.1. Taxonomy (GTDB): domain Bacteria; phylum Actinomycetota; class Aquicultoria; order CAJVYJ01; family CAJVYJ01; genus CAJVYJ01. The sequence continues at coordinate 1,804 of CAJVYJ010000233.1, forward strand.
ACTTGACTTCCGGGTATAGCTCTTTAACAGCTTGGGCCATAACATGGGAAGCGGAGTGTCGGAGTATATCAAGCCCCTCAGACGACTCGCCTGTTATTATGGCTATTTTATCACCATCCTTTAATTGCCGGCTGAGGTCAACCAAGACGCCGTTGATTTTTCCGGCTACGGCATCACTAAAGAGACGCCGCCCAATTTTCTTGGCGGCATCGGCCAGGGTAGCTCCGTTATTCAGTTCCAGTTTCGAATCATCAGGTAAATTTATTTTTATCATAATTATTCAGTATATTATAAAGCCCAACGACAATAAATCAAATAGGCCGCCGCCAAATACCTAATCTGCGGAGATCGGAAGAGCGTCGTGTAGGGAAAGAGTGTAGATCTCGGTG
>CAJVYJ010000234.1 GCA_913009475.1 uncultured Actinomycetes bacterium
AGTCCCCTTATCCGGGTGGCTGAGGGGAACGTTAAACCATTCGTTCGCTGGCGCATAAAACGCACCCGGGCGTTCCCTCATTTAAAGGGAAAACCCATGTTTTTCCCTTTAATATATCCCAATCCTTGACGTTAGACCGCGTGAAAAATACTTTTCCCCGCGCAACCTAACCCCATTTAGGGTTCAAGTCCCCTTATTCGGGTGGCTGAGGGGACTTGAACCCCCAGCCTCTGGTGCCACAGACCAGCGCTCTAACCAATTGAGCTACAACCACCATAAAAAAGGTACTGAACAATCTTAATTTAATATCATCGACGTGTAAAGAAATAAGTCTAAATAACATCCCCGATTAGAACGTGATAACAAACCTGGAGACACAGAAAGGGGGTCTTTTATATCCAGCCAGAGAAAGAAAACGTTGTAAGGGCGAGGCAAGCCTCACCCTGGGAGCTTAATGCTCATTTTTTCATGACACGCAATTTGATATTCATGCCGGGCTTCGCGGAAAATTAACGTTTCCTTAAACATAAAATTTTATACTAAAAATCAAATCTTATAAATTGGTCAAATAGTTTGCTTTTCTTAACCGCATATTTTTTTATTAGCTTGCTACTATCACCTATAATTTTTTTATTCAGCAGACCGAATAATATTAAAGGCTTGATAAGCCGAGACTTCGTCTGCCGCAAAAGGTTATCGTCAGGCTCCGAACCTACCACTTCATCCCTTACCGCTTTCAGCCAAAAAACATCTTTAAGCCGATCGATTGCATGCCACTTATCGTCAAGTTTGTGAATTACATAAAATCCGTAGGCGATTGTGTCTTGTAGGCAAGGATCCGGCGGCAACCAATCCAAATAAGCTAAATTGAATTTTCTGAAAAATGTTTTGAAAATATGAGCAAAAAGCAAACCGGCGGCATCGTCAGAAAGCAGTTCCTTTCCCTTTTTCGAGAGAATAAACTTGCCTTTTCTTTTTCGTATTATCCCGCTTACACTAAGAATCACGCGTAATTTATGCAGCGGCTGAACGTCCTCCTCGTTAAATACTTTGTTTACCCTTAAAACCATATCTTTATAATCCGCGTCTATAATCATATTCGACATCATCAGGTTAACAAACGCGCGATTTAAATTTCCGGCGGCAGTAGCTTTAATTGGCGCGATGGCGGCTTGTTCCATAAATAATCGCGCATTATGATAAATCGGTACCTTGGCTAAATCATCATGCTTGAGTTTGTTATTTAGTTTAAGAACGCTTAATTTGGATTCCCAATCACTGTGCAACAAACGATAAACCTGCTCGGGCGATAGGCCGGCCGTTTCAAGTTGTGCTTTTTTGTTATATTCCATAACAATGCCGGATATAACTTCATTGGCTTCTTCAAGGCTTTTAAACTTACCACCTTTTGCCGCCTTATCTATAGCGGCTTGTATCTCCGGAGGCAATATCGACATAATTTTCCTTTTCCATATCAACTTTAGTTTAATCGATATTATAAACCAACGAATACTTTATTGTGATTTACATTTGGTATTGCCTAGTTAATTGTCGTCTACATTCGATTCTCGGCAACTTTCAAGCAACAATTTTACCGGATTTTTTTATTTCCCAAATAAAGTCAAATTCGCCGGCATTTTGATATTCATCTTCAGTAAATCCTGGGAGCCTGTCTAAATATTACGCTCCGGCTGCAAATCCACAGTGGCGGCCGCTGGCTTTTTTCCGACTTCTCCGAGTAGCTACCGCTACGCGTCACATCCGCGCCTCGCCAATCAGCTCGCCATGCTAATTTTCGCTATCGTCGGAAATGCTTAGGCAAGCTCCTGGAAGGCGCAAGCTTTCTGAGGGGAGTATACATTTTGGTATTCGACCTGAAGAAAGCTTGTAGGCTGACAACGTAGACACCCCATCCGAGGATTTGGATCCCTCAAAATAATAGATACCAGAGTGTTTATGAGGGAATGGATACAAGGAAGTCAGAAGAGACGTAAATTAGATCGGAAGAGCACACGTCTGAACTCCAGTCACACTGATATATCTCGTATGCCGTCTTCTGCTTGAAAAAAAAAAAAAACAAAAAAAACCAACTCACAAAAACATGTGTCACACAACAACATCAAATACATACTATACAATTCAAATACGTATCAGTAATGACGATAAGAAACATAAGA
>CAJVYJ010000235.1 GCA_913009475.1 uncultured Actinomycetes bacterium
CTCTTTTTCTCTTCTTTCTTTTTTTTTTTAATGATACGGCGACCACCGAGATCTACACTCTTTCCCTACACGACGCTCTTCCGATCTCCTCTCGGCTTGCATTTAACATCTACCCTTTCCCCTCTACGCTCTACCCTTGCACTGTTGTCATTCCCGACCCCGATCGGGAATCCACCGACCAGCTTGAAGTCTTTGACCCTTGCGCTTTTATCTACCCTCTGCGCCGCTCCAGCTCCCTAGCGATATCATCAAGCGATATATCTTTATAAGCCAGCAAAACAAAGAGATGATAGATTAAATCGCTGGCCTCCCAAACAATTTCCGATTCATCTTTTTCCCTAGCGGCCTCTATAACCTCTTCGCTTTCTTCTTCAACTTTGGCGAGAATACTATCCAAGCCGCCTTTAAGAAGCTTAGCGGTATAAGAATCGTCCGGCATATCCGTTTGGCGCTCTTTGATAACAGCGAAAAGTTCAGTTAGTATTTCCGCCGCTCTAGGGGTGATTTTAGGCGCGAACGGTTGCTCTTCAAAACCCTCAGCCGTAAAGGAAGTCCGATAAAAACAACTTCGATTCCCGGTATGGCAGGCAATGCCGCCTACTTGCTCCACCAGCACCAGGTATGTATCCTCGTCGCAATCATAACGCAACTCTTTAACTATCTGCTTATGTCCCGACGTTTCACCTTTGTTCCAATATTGTTGTCGACTACGGCTCCAGAACCAGGTAGTTTCCGTATCAATAGTTCTTTTTAATGACTCTTCGTCCATATATGCAAGCATTAAGACTTCGCCCGTTTGCCAATCCTGGACAATCGCCGGCACCAAGTTCTTTTCCGCTTCATCAGACATATAACCTCCAAAGTAATCCAAAAATTCATATCACTAGGTTTATTTAAATTAAAGCGCTGTAAACACTAAAAAATCCGCAAACTTCGCGGATTCAAAAAAACTCTTTTAGCTGCTGTCTATGATACCAACATCGGCATCACGGCCAACCGCCGCACCGCAAAGTAACACCTCATCGAGTGGCGCCAAAAAAGATTCTGCCTTTGCCGGCTATGTCTTTCGCATAATAGTTTATTGATTTCCATTTGTCGCTATTATAACCGGACCCAATAATCTTGGCAAACTAAGCGGCAGCCTCTACTACGGATTTACGGCCGTAGCGGCCGATTTAGACAAGCTTCTTAACCAGACTATTGGTAACGCACCGCTAAGAGCGAAGACAGCCATCAATACAAATCCCCAACTAAATGACCCCGTTTGGTCGCGTAGCAAACCAACAGTATAGGGGCCGATAACAATACCGATATTTAAACACGATGAAATAATCCCAAAACCCAGGCCGAGACTGGATGTTGGTAAAATATCAGCCGGTAAAGCAAAAGTGGGCGCCGGCACTAAAGCCGCGATTAAACCCAGGGCCAACATCATTATTATCAATAAAGAGCCGGCCAGTGGCGTCAACAGTAATATTAACGCCATCAGAGCGCTGCCGAATATAATTAAAAATTCTTTGGAAAAAAAACGGTCTATCGAATAGCCGGCCAGCGGACTGACTACCAAAGCCCCCAACATAAAGAAACTGGCTATAAAGTTCGCCGCCGCTGTGCCATAGCCGAGCGAAGCAAAATATTCCGGACCGAAAGTGAGAAAAGTAATAGCGGCCGCATTATAAAACAACCAAGAGAGACCGACCAGCCAGATAGGCAAGCCGACCGCGCTTATCGCCTTAAACAAACCTTTGGAAGGCAGTTTGATTGCTTGCTCTCTGCTGCGCAAAGTGGGCGGTTCCCGATAAATCAGAGCGAACAGAGCTAAATCGACAACGCAAATAATGGTTGTCAGCCAAATAGGCGCCTGCCATCCGTATTTAAGGCCAAGAATACCGAAAACATTAAAGGCGATAACAGTCCCCAGAGGCATAGCCGTATTATAAAAACCCATGATTAAACCAGATCGGAAGAGCGTCGTGTAGGGAAAGAGTGTAGATCTCGGTGGTCGCCGTATCATTAAAAAAAAAAACTAAAATAAAAAAATAAAAAATAAAAACAAAAAAAACAAAAAAGACAAAAACACAACCCACTACGACGTAGTAACA
>CAJVYJ010000236.1 GCA_913009475.1 uncultured Actinomycetes bacterium
GAGAATAAATGAGTGTGAGTGAGCGCGTGATGTAGAAGTAGGGGTGGGGGGTATTGAGAGGTGAGAATTTTTTTTTTTTTTTTTTCTTACTTTGGTTTTTTTAGTTATTATTTTTTTTTTTTTCAAGCAGAAGACGGCATACGAGATATATCAGTGTGACTGGAGTTCAGACGTGTGCTCTTCCGATCTTGACGCGTCCTGGTCCGGCCTGCCGCAAGTTCATGGGATAGAAACGGACAAACTTTTAGATATTATCAGGCAAGTCCGAAAAATCGACACCAATGATAAAGAAATAAAGTTTGTGCCTAATTTCGCTGACAATGAAATTTCGGCCTATTATCATGATCCTAATTTTTTGTCGAAACAATATTCGGGAAAATGCTTATTTCCATGGAAAGGTATGATAATCTACCCCAATGGAGATATGATCGCTTGTCCTAATTATAAAGTCGGCAATATCACGAATGACACTTTTGACCAAATTTGGAACGGCCAAGATTATAAACGATTGCGAGTGAATCTTAAAAAAAGAGGGGCGTTTCCTATGTGCACCAAATGTTGTTGGTTCTACTATCACTCAATAATATGAAATTCTTTACCGATTTTAAAGAAAAACTTAATGGCGCTTTCGCTTTTTCCAATCCGAGACAGTCGGCGAATACCGCGTTGAATATTTTAGAAAGACGGCGGCAACAACGCCGGTTGCGTTCCCGGCCGGTTGTCGTTCAAGTCGAGGTTACCAGCCGCTGCAATCTCAATTGCTTTATCTGCTCTCGATCCTCAACGCCTTTCATCGGTAAAAATTTAAATAAAGAACTTATCGAGCCGGTTGTCGATTTATCGAAATATAGCCGTGAACTTGTGCTTTTTGGCTATGGAGAGCCTTTGATCGCCAAGCCGTTCTATCAATTGCTGGCTAAAGCTAAAAGCGGACGGATATCCTTTGTTACTAACGGCTTAGCTTTAAATCCGCGAATAACTCAAAAAATATTGGCGACCAGCCGCCGGCCGATTTATTCTATTTCTTTCTCCATCGACGGCGCCAGCCCTGATACGTACAATTCTATTAGAGAAAAATCGGACTTTGAGCGTGTGTGGACCAATTTAACCGAATTAAGCAAACAATTGAAAAATCGTTCCTACCCTAAATTATGGATAGACTTTGTAATCATGAAACGAAACGCGGCTGAGCTACCGCAACTGGTTAGAAAGGCGGCCGGACTCGGTGTCGATCGAATCAACGTGTTCAACATAGTTGTTTGGGACCGGGCGCATACCGACGAGTCGCTTATTTGGTATCCGGACTTGGCCGCTAAGTCCTTTGCTTCGGCGCGTGCCGAAGCTCAAGAAGCCAACATAAGATTGGATTTACCGGTCATACCTGATAAGAACAAAAGCCAACCCAACACACAAGCCAAGTTTTGCCATGATCCTTGGAGTTATACATATATCAGGCAGGACGGTACGGTTCAAGCATGTTGTTTTACCGATAAGTTTTATATGGGCAACCTAAAAGAACAATCCTTTGAAGCCATTTGGAACAATAAAGCTTATCAGACACTCCGGACTTCGGTTAATTCCTCCAATCCTCCGGTTGTTTGCCGTCATTGCGAACAACGCTGGCGCGAAGTAAACAGCAATGACGATAATAGCATTTATTTAAAATTAAGACCTAAAAATTTGGTATAAAAATGGATTTATCAGTCTGCATCGTTAATTGGAACACTAAAAAGTTATTATCCGATTGTTTAGAGTCGGTTTTTAAAGAAATCAAGCGTGATAATATTAACGCGGAAGTCATTGTGGTTGATAACGGTTCAACCGACGGCAGCGTTGATCTCGTCAAAACTAAATTTAATAAAATTAAACTTATCGCCAATGACACTAATGTTGGTTTCGCCAAGGCCAACAATCAAGCTATTAAAATATCTCGGGGTGATTATGTATTAATGTTAAATAGCGATACTTTTATCCTAAAAAATTCCTTTAAGAGGTTGCTCGAATTTATTAAATCCCATGATGATGTTGGCGCGGTGGGCCCAAAAATCTTAAACGCCGAT
>CAJVYJ010000237.1 GCA_913009475.1 uncultured Actinomycetes bacterium
GATATCGGCCGGCGGATGATACCCTCTACTCCCGATATGAATAGGCGGCCGCCATCCAGCGGCGGCAGCGGCAGTAGATTAAAAATCCCGATAGCGACACTTAAGCCGGCAAGTGTTGTCATGTAATCAATAATGCTGCTCTGAGCTATCGGCGCTGTTTCTTTTACTATACCGATAGGGCTGCGAATATAGGGCAAAACCTTACGCGGCGCCGTAAATATCATCGCCAAGAAATTTATCATCAACAAGGTGGTCTGCCAGATAAAATTAAAGCCCTGTTTAGCGGCGAACAGAATGCTCTCCCGCTGTCGTTTAACTTTTGTCATAATACCCAATAAGCCGCTTTTTGATTTAACGCGCAGCTTGGGTGTGAAACTTAGGCGCTCACCACCGCGAATAACAACAATGCTGACTGTCTTACCGGCATTGTCATGAATAGTTTTGGTTATAGCTTCCCAGCTATCGACTTTTTTGTCAGCAATCGAAATTATTTTGTCCCCGGCCTTGATACCGACTGAAGCCGCCGGGCCCTTAGGCAAAACCTGCTCAAGAGTGGTTGTCGGCTTGGGAAATCCAAAAAGTGAGACGGCGAATATTATCGCTATCGCCAATATCACGTTCATGGCCGGACCCGAAAAAGCTATTAACCCTCTTTTCCAGGTCTTTTGATAGTCGAAAGTTCTGGGAATGTCCGTGAACATGACCTCTTTATCTTTGCTGATTATCACACCATCCCAATCGGCGAGAGGCAAAACGATATCCTTGACCTGGCCTTGCCGTTTGAATGAAACAGTAATATCTTTATCTCCTAAGCGCGATACTTCTTCGTAGACTTCCAGCCATTCACTTACCGGACGTCCGTTGACCTCGGTTATTAAGTCGTCCTTGAGAAATCCGGCTGCTTCCGCCGGACTTCCGCTTACTACCCCGATTACTTTTAGCTCCATAATACTTAGAAGCTCAGCGAATTTAACATAGCCGCCAAATAAAACCGCCGATATCCCGTAAGTCGTCTCCCCTTTTCTATAACCGAATATTTTCGGCCCGAGAGGTAAACCCAACATAAATTCTATAACCTTTAAGCCCAATATTTTTCCTACTATAAAATGTCCGAATTCATGGACCAGGATTAGTAAACTTAAACCTAATATAGCAATAGTAATTCCCCACGTGCTCATGCTATCTCTTCCTCCAATATTTTGAAATTACAGTGTCGGCACGCCGGCGCGCCCAAGCATCAACTTCTTTAAAATCCGCTAATGTTCTTATCGGTACTGATAGATGTTCTTCAAGCACTGTTTCTATTATTTTTCCAATTTCCGTAAATTTAATCCGCTCCTTTAAAAATCCCGCCACCGCAACTTCATTGGCGGCACTCATCACCGCCGGATAACTTCCACCTTCACGGGTGACATCCAGGGCGATTTTTAGGCAAGGATGTTTAACAATATCAACCGGCTCAAATTTCAAATTCCCTATTTTAGCTAGAGAAATATTTCTGACCGGTGAATTATAGCGCTTGGGGTAGGTTAAGGCGTATTGAATAGGTATGCGCATATCAGTCGGCCCCAGATGTGCCTTTAAAGAGCCGTCGACAAACTCAACCAGCGAGTGGACTATACTTTGAGGATGTATAATAATATCCAGCTGGTCATAAGGGAGGTCAAATAGATAATGAGCCTCGATTACTTCCAACCCTTTATTCATCAACGTGGCCGAATCAACCGATATTTTTTTTCCCATATCCCAGCGCGGATGCGTAACCGCCTCAATCGGCGTTACCTCACTTAGCGAGGCCCAATCACGGCCGCGAAAAGGACCGCCGGACGCTGTCAATATTACTCTGCTGATATCTGCTTGATTTTCACCTAGAAGGCACTGAAAAACAGCGCTGTGCTCAGAGTCGACAGGTATGATTTTTGCCTTGGATGTCGATAAGGCTTGCTTGACCAAATCACCGGCCGCTACCAATGATTCTTTATTGGCCAAAGCCAAGTAGATCGGAAGAGCGTCGTGTAGGGAAAGAGTGTAGATCTCGGTGGTCGCCGTATCAT
>CAJVYJ010000238.1 GCA_913009475.1 uncultured Actinomycetes bacterium
ATATTATATGATGCCAACGTGGTTGACGCCTGTTTGAGGATTATTAAAAAAAGCAAATACCGTTTACGTAAACAAGTCGCCTGAACAAGATTACAAGAAGAAATGGAAACAACTATGAAACCACACATTCCTTTTCGATCTTCTATGAGCGCTAAATTTATCGCCATTATTTTATTAATCTTAATCCCGCTGATAACCGCAATTATAATAGACCGAGAGTTCTTGTTGCCGAAAATAACGGCGACCACCAATGAAACCGTTGAAGAAGTAACCATCGAACTGAAGCCAACATCCAATTTGCAAAACCTCGTCTCCAGAGCATCAATATCGCTGAATAATTATGTTTTGGCCGGAGAGCCGCGCGAACGCCAAGAATTCACTAGATTAAGCAAAAAAATTGATAAGGCTTTTAACACTGGAGGTAAACATTTCGGACTCGCGGCTGAAGCTATATCATTCCGAGCCGCAAAACTTGAGTGGGAGCAGTCTAAAACCATCGGCCATGAGATTTTAAATAACAGCGCCGGCCCGAACAATCAATCAGTCATCAATAAAATACGCCGTTTTGACAGACACGTTAACTTATCAATTAGAAATCTAAGCCGGGTTGATGCTATTACGGTTAAGGAAGCAGCCAAGCAAGGATCAGCTATCAAAACGGTTATCTCCCAAATAAGCGATGTGGCCGATACATTCCTTTTTATCGGCTTGCTAATTGCCGTCATCATCGGAACCGTGTTGTCACGTTCTATTCTTAAACCCCTTAAGGATTTAGAAAAAGCAACTGTGCGTCTAAGCGGCGGCAATCTGGCTTATCGGATAAATAATGAACGCGATGATGAGTTGGGTCGGCTGGCCCAGGCATTCAACCTAATGGCGAAACAGCTGGAAAAGTCTTACAAGCTGATGAAAACGCTCTCTACCCATGACCAATTAACCGGCTTATACAACCGCCGTGAGTTTTATCGGCGCTTAAACGAGGAGATAAAGAGATATCGGCGTTATGGGCATCCTTTTTCTTTAATGATGATTGATATCGATTTATTTAAAAGTATCAACGATAATCTCGGCCATCAAGTCGGCGATAATGCCTTGTATTTTATCGCCCAATCGCTCAAAGAAGAACTGCGGCCGACCGATCATCTCTGCCGCTACGGCGGCGATGAGTTTATAGCCATTTTACCGGAGACGCAAATCGCGGGCGCTCTGGCTTTTGCTAATCGGACCCATCGGAGCATTGCCTCCAGTCAAATAGATACAAATGACGGCCGGCTGATAAACCTTACTATCAGTATCGGTATAGCCAATTTTCCAGATAACGCGAATTCAGTGGATGAAATCGTCTCCGCCGCCGATCAGGCTTTATTTATCGCTAAAGCCGCCGGACGCAACCAAGTTCGCTGCTACAAAAACGCCGCGTAAAGCCATTCACATTTTAAGAAAGTCTAGAGTCTAAAGTCCAGAGTCTGGAGAAAAACTTCAACCGGCGCCAAGAGGCGAAATTAACACCCCCACCCCTACATATTTTTCGACCCCTTTACGCTTGTCATTCCCGACCCCGATCGGGAATCCACGGTCAGCCGTGCCTTTTAATGCTTTGCATGCTCTGTTTAAATGCACCTCTTTACCTGGATTCCCAGTCAAGCTGAGAATGACAAACATGAGGTGGTCGGAAAAGAATGACAAACATGAGGTGGGTCGGAAAAGATAGAGTAGCGCAAATGGCATAATGAGAACGCTTAACAACTCTCATCCTATGAAAAAAGGTTCATTTCTTTCTCAAGAAAAGCGTCTCGCAGGCGTGAGCGAGCATGGTCTCGCCAGGAGCCAAGCTCCTCGGCGAGGAGTGATGCCGAGAGCCGAGCTGCAATATCCACGCTGGGGATATTGACAGCGTCTTTTCGAGAGAATAAATGAACCTTTCATCAAACCTATTAAGAAAAGGAAGACAAGGAACCGCGCTACAATTTCCGACAACGTAGATGCCGGGAAGAGCGCGTAAGACGTAAAAAGTAAGACGTAAAA
>CAJVYJ010000239.1 GCA_913009475.1 uncultured Actinomycetes bacterium
GGCATACGATATATATCAGTGTGACTGGAGTTCAGACGTGTGCTCTTCCGATCTTACAATCACTGTCAACTTCTTAAGTAGACACAATTAACATAAAACGGGCCTGACTGTGCTTCTAGAGGTCTGGACAAAGACTCAATTCTTTATCCCACTATGCCCGCAATTATAAAAATGTAAATTGAGACCATTTAAGAATAATATTTATATCTGTCATTACCAGCTTGGCTGGAACTGTTGGAGGGTAGATGAGTAGCGCGCCAGTTTATCTGGCGCCTGATGATCTTGTTAAGGAGCGGTAGACAAGCTCCCGCGCTACTATTAATCATGTTTTCTGTTAATATATATAAGGTATTTTACTAAACAGCTTCACATTCTAATGCTAAAACTTTTATCTCAAAGCGGAAGATTTTGATTCGGACTTCTTCAATTACTTGACACCACGGATAGGCTCTGGCTATAATGATGACTGCTTTTTATCGTTGTGGAGGAACAATGAAACGGACATATCAACCAAATAGGCGAAAAAGAAAAAAAGTTCATGGCTTTCGTAAAAGAATGAGTACTAGAGCTGGGAGAAAAATCCTAAGCAATAGGCGCCGCAAAGGGAGAGCCATTCTTTCGGCTTAACCAAATATGCGCCGGGAAATCAGACTTAGAGCCGGAAAAGATTTTACTAAAACTTATGCTAAGGGCAGATCAAGAAGCGATAAATATTTAGTGCTATACTACTTATGTGAACAGCCGGCGGAGACATCCACAAAAATTGGTTTTTCTATTAGCAAAAAAGTCGGTTCCGCGGTTGAAAGAAATAAGTTGAAGCGCCGCATGCGAGCGATTATCGCGGCTGAGTACTCTCGAATGAAATCGGGTTATATGTTGATTTTCATTATCAGGCGTCCCGCTAAAGCCATTGATTTTAAACAACTTAGATACTCGGCGAAAACGTTATTGAAAAAGTGTAAAATTGTTAAAGAGACTTAATGCGTTTAGTTACAGGGTTAATTAAATTTTATCAAAAGCGGATATCGCCGCTGACACCTTCATCTTGCCGCTTCCACCCGACATGCTCGCAATATTGCTTGGAAGCGGTGGAAAAATATGGGGTGTTAAAAGGATTGTGGCTGGGTTTATTGCGTGTCAGCCGCTGCCATCCCTTTAACCCGGGCGGTTACGACCCGGTAAAATAAAGGGGTCAGATCTTCAATCTTGACATTAGCGGGTTGGATATGTGAATTTTTTTATCAATTGCGACCAAGGAGTTTAAGCTATCTTTTTATATACAGGCCTTAAAGATGTATTACTAACAATACTTAATTTTTTTTATAGTATTACCGGCGACTATGGAGTCGCTATCATTTTGCTGACTTTAGCCGTAAGAGTTGTTATCTTGCCGCTGACTATCAAGCAGATCAAATCAATGCACGAAATGAAGAAATGGCAACCGAAATTAAAACAGCTGCAAGAGAAGCATAAAGGCGATCGCCAAAAACTTAACGAAGAGATGATGAAATTTTACAGCGAGCATAAAATCAATCCCTTCGGCGGTTGTTTGCCTATGATCTTACAGTTTCCTATATTTATTGCTCTATATACTATGCTGCGTGATAACGTAAACCTTAAGGGAGCAAATTTTTTATTTTTTATTGATAATCTGTCGAAGACGCCTAAAGTAGTTTACACAACACACGTTGGAGTTCTAGCTGCCTCCTCATATTACTCGTTAATTATTTTAATGATGCTGACAACTTATATTCCGCAAAAAATGATGAGCGCCGATCCGCAACAAGATCGGATTATGTTGTTTATGACGGTTTTCATGGCTTTTGTTGCCTGGAGCCTACCGGCTGGAGTATTGTTATATTGGATAGTTACAAATGTCTGGACTATCGTCCAGCAATAGATCGGAAGAGCACACGTCTGAACTCCAGTCACACTGATATATCTCGTATGCCGTCTTCTGCTTGAAAAAAAAAAAATTTACTTTTTCTTTTTTTTTCTTTTTCTTTCAAAAT